>JANNOS010000024.1:0-12090 GCA_031399315.1 Methylophilaceae bacterium
CATTTTTTTGGTGTCGCTTGTATCGTGAAAAACCAACACCACACCTAGCATTGTCCCATCATGGTCACGGATTGGCGCTGCAGAATCTTCAATATCATATTCTGCACCATTCTTGCTTATTAATATTGTGTGATTGGCTAACCCACATATCACGCCATGCGCTAGTACCACGTCAACAGGATTTGCTGCAAGCTTACGTGTTGTTTCGTTCAAAATACGAAAAACTTCTAAAATGGGTTTACCGACAGCTTCATTTTTAGTCCAACCAGTCATTTTTTCAGCGACTGGGTTAAGATAGGTTACTTGCGATTGTATATCGGCTGTGATTACGCCATCACCAATGGATTCTAGCGTAACAAGCGCTCGTTGTTTCTCGTTAAAAAGTGCTTCCCCAGTTTTTTTATGTTGCTCAATTTCTTTCATAAGCAATTGATTTGTTTCGGTAAGCGCTGCCGTTCTTTTAAGCACAGTAATTTCTAATGAATCATTCAATCTGGCTAGTGCTTGTTCTGCATCACGACGTTGCCTAACCTCAACTTCAAGCTGAGTGACTGTCTCTTTTAACTTTTGCGTACTTGGCACTTGAAGTGCTAAGGGCATTAGTCGCCATAGCATAATCGCGGTAATGCTTGAAAGCACAGCAGTAAAAGCTTTTGCAAGTGCATCTACCCAATAGGCGGGTTGCCAAATGGTAATAATCGATATGGCGTGCGTTGTGCCACAGGCGAATATGAATAGAGAAAACATGATGAAGACCCAATTGAACTGCAGGTCACGGCGTTTTTTAACAAAAGTAAGTAATGCAACTGGAATGGTGTAGTAGGAAATAAATATCAGACTATCTGAGATTACATACAACCAGAGTAGAGGTGGTGACCATAAATAACAGTGGCCATGTGGCATGAATTGGCTAGGTACTACCCAACTTGAAAAAAAATCCATGAGCATTCCCTTTGTGAAAGTGAGGTTACAGCCTTACAACAACTTTATCGTACTTTACTTATCCTAAACTGGGCATCAGTTAAGGTAACATAATTAAGCTTACATGCTGTTGAGCAAGCTCCGCTGGTTTACGCTTAAACCCACTTTTAGCATATTGGTGCCAGCGACCTATCACATAGCAGATGAGCAAATTAGCTTGCGCTTCGGGCATGATTTTTTTGCCAGATACGGCAACGGCAATTTTAAGGCTTTGCTTCAAACTTATCTCGAGGCGATCTAGCAATTGATTCACGCGCATTTGCAAAGCGTCATCTTCATTTACTAGTGCGTCGCCAATTAGCACACGCGTCATGCCAGGGTTTTTCTCAGCAAATTTAAGCAGCATGTTCACAATGAGTTGCACTTGTTTTGCGCCATCAGGTTCATCAGTCGTAATTTTGTTAATCACGCCAAAAACAGAGGTTTCGATAAACTCAATTAAGCCTTCAAACATTTGTGCTTTATTGGCAAAGTGGCGATAAAGCGCTGCCTCAGACACGTCTAATTTAGCAGCAAGTGAGGCGGTCGTGATTTTCTCGCGCTTAGGTGTTTCTAGCATGTGCGCGAGTGTTTCTAATATTTGCTGCTTGCGATTTGTTGTGCGGTCTTGAGCCACATTTTTCTCCCTAGATTATCTTTTGTTACATGATTATAGCTTAAGGTGAGTGAGCGCTAACACCGAACTGATACGATAATCAACAAAGTTTGGTTTTTGTAATTTTTTTGTCACCCAAATGGTTTTCATGCCGAGCCGTTTTGCAGTCATCAGCGCTGGTAAATTATCCTCTAGCATGATGCAACGCTCTGGTTTTGCATGTATCGCTTTAAGCAACAATTGAAAGCCGCGTACACTAGGTTTAGCGTGAAATTTTGTCGATTCCACGCTAAATACCAATTCGAAACAATCGCCAATACCTAGTAAATCGAGCACGCGTAGGGCATAACCACGTGGTGCGTTGGTGAAGATAACTTTGCGCCCATGTAGTGTTTGCAGCATGTGGCGTAGACGTTTGGTTTGCAGCACCATTTCTGGCAGCTTGATGAGCTTGTGCGTTTCGTTGAGGAAGTGATACGGGTCAACGCCATGATGTCGCATGAGCCCTTTGAGTGTAGCTCCATACACACGCCAGTAGTGCTGGCGTAGGTTGTGTGCAGAACTTTCGTCCATTTCTAGTTCGTCCATGATGTACTGTGTCATGGTGCGGTTCATCACGGGAAAGATATGCGCAGAAGCGTTGTGGAGCGTGTCGTCTAAATCGAAAACCCAAACACGGCTCATGAATTTATTTTGCTTTTATCAGCGTACCAACGCCTTCGTCTGTGAGTACTTCAAGCAATAAAGCATGCTCAACCCGTCCATCAATAATATGCACACTTTTAACGCCGCTACGTGCTGCATCTAGTGCAGAACCAATTTTAGGTAGCATGCCGCCAGACAAGGTGCCGTCTTCTACCAAGTCATCTATTTGTTTGGGTGTTAAGCCTGTAAGTAATTCACCTTTTTTATCCAGTACGCCTGGCGTATTGGTAAGCAGAATCAGTTTTTCAGCATTGAGTATTTCTGCGAGCTTGCCTGCTACAACGTCTGCATTAATGTTATAAGTTTCTCCATCTTTGCCAACACCAATAGGGGCAACGACTGGTATAAAATCGCCGCTATCTAAAAAGTTGATAATGCTGGGGTCTATCGCGGTAATTTCGCCTACTTGGCCCACATCTATCATTTTGGTGGGATCTTTTAGGTCTTCCATCAGCAATTTATGCGCATGAATAAAATTACCATCTTGCCCGGTAAGGCCAACTGCTTTGCCGCCATGACGATTAATAAGATTCACAATTTCTTTATTCACTTGACCGCCCAGTACCATTTCCACCACATCCATGGTTTCTTCGTCTGTCACACGCATGCCTTGAATAAACTCACCTTTTTTACCCAGTTTATCTAGCATCTCATTAATTTGCGGGCCACCACCATGCACCACCACAGGGTTCATGCCAACCAGTTTGAGCAATACAACATCTTGCGCGAAGCAGTGCTTTAGATTCTCGTCCGTCATCGCGTTGCCGCCGTATTTAATGACGATGGTTTTATCAAAGAATTTTTTGATGTAGGGTAATGCTTCTGCAAGCGTTTGTGCTTTTTGTGTTGCAGTGGTTTTGTTAATCATTTAATGCTTTCTAGTATCTTCAAAATGTATTATTTTCAATAACTAGGATTGTATCGAAAAACCTATAGTGGTTTAATAAATACTTTTGATTTTCTTTGTAGGTTGTAGATTTTCTGTTTTTCAGTAGGCAAATCATCCACGGTTTTTTCAGAAAATCCACGCTCTAAAAACCAATGCTCCGTGCGCGTGGTCAGGCAGAATAAGGTCTTGAATTTTTGCTCACGTGCTTGTTCTTCGCAATAATGAAATAGCCTATCGCCACGACCATCGCCACGATAATTAGGGTCAATCACCATGCAAGCCAGTTCGACCATGCCTTCTTTTACAAAAGGATAAAGTGCGGCACAGCCAATCACACGACCATCGTGTTCCATCACACTAAAGAGATTAATTTCCATCTCTAGTCGTTCTCGGCCGCGTCTAACTAGTATACCCTCTGCTTCAAGCGGTTCTATCAGTTGTAGCAGCGCACCGACATCATCAATATCCGCTTGGCGTATGGTCTCTAAAGGCTCTTCTGTGACCATGGTACCAATGCCGTCATGGGTAAAAAGCTCCTGAATAATTGCACCATCGGTATGGCGGCAAATTAAATGTGTTCTCGCTACGCCGCCATTGCAGGCTTTAATGGCGGCTGGCAGGTAATATTGCTCATCTTCACTAATGCCTTTTGAGCCTTTACTACTGGCGTGATTTAGTAAGTTTTGGGCCTTGCGTGCAGTCATCTCGCGCAACAGTTCGCCGCGTACATTTTGCACGCCAGCAGAGTTCATTAAAAAGATGAGTTTGTCAGCATCTAATGCAATTGCGGTATTGACAGCAACATCTTCTAAACTTAAGTTAAATGCCTCCCCTGTAGGCGAATAGCCTAGAGGGGAAAGCAACACAAGTTCACCGTCGTCTAAGCGTTTTTGAATGCCAATCGCATCTACTTTTCTCACCTCTCCCGTGTGTTGCAAATCCACGCCATCAATCACGCCTATAGGTTTAGCGGTCACAAAGTTGCCGCTTGCTACGCGTATATCTGCGCCCGCCATAGGTGAGTTAGCAATCCCCATCGAAAGTAGCGCTTCAATCTCTACACGCACTGCACCGTTGGCTTCTTTAACGATTTCCATTGCATCATCATCGGTTACACGCAAGCCCTTGTGTAAGGTGGGAGTGAGTTTGGCGCGCTTTAAACGTTGTTCAATTTGCGGCCGCACACCATGCACCAAGACCAATCGAACTTCTAAACTCGCTAGCAAGTTTAGATCGTGTGAAAGCGCGATAAACTGCTGCTCACTCACCACCTCGCCACCAAAGGCAATCACAAACGTGCGGCCACCAAAGGCATGAATGTAGGGCGTGGCAGAGCGAAACCAATGTACAAAGTCTTTGGCGTTATTGGTAGAAATTTGTGTTTGACCTGTTGGCATTTTTTGTAAAGCTTCGCTTTGCGTATACAAATAGGCGGGCGTGCAATCGAGTGCCGCCGCCACTCTGCGCAATAGCGTTTCATTGATTCCCAATTCGCTACGCTCTATACGCGATAAATTACCTGCATCTGCACCTACTTTTTCTGCAAGGGCTTGCAGGGTGATATTCAGCGATTTACGCCGATCTCGTATTGAGTTTCCAACTGACATAGAATGTAGTTTGTAAAAAATGTAAATATTACAAATAATATACTATATTTATGTAATATAAACAATATCTAGAAATCATTTTTCTGCTCATCCGTTTCTAAGGAGCAGTTAAAACATTTTTCCATGCTTTCTAACCAAGGTTTGTGCAGGTAACCGTCTCTAATGGTAAAAGTAACTATATCGTTTGCATTGATGTGATTGAAAAAATCTGAGTCAATTTTTAATGGCGATTCTAACGGTTCCAAAACGTTCTTTAAATTAAGGTGATAGGTATAGTAGGTTCGACCTTTTCTGCCTCTATGTTTAACGCTATATTTATCAGTAACTTGATAGTTAGCTATTGTTGGTGTGCTACTATCGTTCATCGTATTTAAATCGTAGAGCAAGCCATACAAGGTGAAAAGCAAGCCAAGCCCTCCGAAAATCAAAATATCAATGAGTATTAAATGGCGTCTTGCCGACTTTTTGATCAAACGAAAGGCTAAAAGTAGCAAAGCCAACGACCATAATATGGTCAAAATACTAGCTTCTGGCATTAAACTTAACGGCGAGAACAATGCATTTTTATCGACTATAAAAAAACGAATCGCTTCCAGGCCACCCCAAGTAGCTAATGCCCAACTAATAGCCAAAAATATCGCCGTATTGCGTTGTGATGGTACTTTCCAAAAATGCTGAACTTCTCTTTTGTAACCCCTTAATTGATCTGCTAAAGCATTTAATTTTGGTAAGTAATAAGCCGCAAGAGTCTTTATCTCTCTTTTCCCACTATCTTTTTTATATTGCATTTCAAGATACAAGTGTTTGCCATCACAAATAAGTAAAGTACGTTTAGCAACAATATTGATATCTTGGTTTTTAAAAATCAAATTACGTATTTCAGCGATTATTTCTTTATTTGTGCCAATAATTTCGGCGTCCTCTTGCGTAATACTGGCTAGATAAGTTTGCTCATCAAACGGCTGCGATCCAGTTTCAAACTCATATGAGACCCCTAATCGTTTTGCCCACTTATCCGTACGAAGCTCTTGCCGAGCTGAAAACTGCAAAGTAGTTGAACACGGTATTTCCACTACAAACAAACCTCTATTTTTATCAGTAGCATTCGTTAAGAGGTAGCGGAATTGAGTTTTATCGAAAGTCCAGTTTTTTAAGGAGGTTTTACGCAACTGTAATGCAGATTTAATCGCCAACTTTTGGTATAAGTAAATAATCAACGAGACGCTAACTGTTACCAAGCCAAAGTAAAACCACATTTTAAAAATCGCCCCAAAGCGTATTCATTGTTGCAATCGCCGCTAAAGGCGCGGTTTCGGTACGTAAAATGCGTTTACCAAGCTGCACGCCAATAAAGCTTTGTTGGCTGGCAAGTGCTATTTCATTAGGACTTAAGCCACCCTCTGCCCCTATTAATAATTCAATTTCAGCAATTGGCTTAGTTAAATCAGCTAGGCGTTTGCTGCTAAGTGGATCAAGCGTGATGCGCGTGATATTTTTTGCAGCAGGTTTTGCACAAAATGCGCTTAAAGATATTGGCATTTCAACTATCGGTAACATGGCGCGGCCAGATTGCTCGCAAGCGGCAATCACAATATGCTGCCAATGTTCCACGCGTTTTCTTGCTTTTTCTTCATCCAGCTTCACTACGCTGCGCTCGGTTTTAATGGGAATAATGCGATTTACACCTAATTCAACCGCCTTCTGTATACCAATATCCATGCGGTCTCCAGAGGATATTCCTAAAAGTAGTATGATATTGATTGGAGATTCGTTTTTGACTTCCTGCACGCTTAACACTTTTGCAAGTGTGGAATTTTTTTGCACAGAAACTAATTCGCATTCAAAATCACTGGCGCTACCGTCAAACAAAAAAAACTTGTCGCCCACGTTAAGGCGCATCACGCGCGTAGCGTGGATGCTGGCGTTATCAGAAAGTTTAACTTGCGTGCCCAAGCGCAATTTTTCGGGGCTATAAAAACGTAAATTGCTCATGGCAGCATTTTAGCGCGAAACTGCTAACACACGCCAACACCTTGTCATTGCGAGGCGATAGCCGTGGCAATCCAGTTACGGTCTGCAAAAATATGGATTGCCACGACCTTTATCAAGGTCTCGCAATGACGTATGATGGTAGTTATCGATTTTTCGCATTTTGAAAGCGTTAAGCATGGCAAGCATCAACCCACCGGTATGCGATTTTGGCTGGCAAGCACCCGATTTTAATTTGGTGAATGTCGATGGCAACTTGGTTTCGCGCGACTTAGTCATGGGTAAAAATGGCCTGTTAGTGATGTTTATTTGCAACCATTGCCCTTATGTTAAAGCCATTTTGCCCAGATTAATTAATGATGTGCGGGAGTTACAAGCGTTGGACGTGAACACGGTCGCGATTATGAGCAACGACCCGACTGAATACCCAGAGGATAGTTTTGAGCATATGCAAGTCATTGCCAAAGAAATGAATTTACCGTTCCCATATTTATTTGACGAAAGCCAACAAATCGCCAAAAGTTATGGCGCGGTGTGCACGCCAGACTTTTTCGGGTTTAACAATAAGTTAGAGTTGCAATATCGTGGCCGCTTTGATGAGAGCCGCAAAGAAACCGCACCTAACAGCACACGCGATTTATTTCACGCCATGAAGCTGGTCGCAGAAACAGGTGCAGGGCCAAAAGAACAAATTGCCAGTATTGGTTGTAGCATTAAGTGGAGAATTTAGTTGTGGCGCTGATAGAAGACGATTTAAAAGATGTGCTGAAAACGCTGGGTGCAGTTGCTTGTTTGTCATACCCATTATGGGGCACGGTTTCAGTGGTTGCCTTGGCTTGTTTTGCAGAAAGTCACAAATGGATAGGTTTGGGAAATCTAATATTATTTGTTGGATTTATTGGGATTTTGCTTAGCGCAATACCTTTTTATTATAGTGAAAAACTGGATTTCATCGCAAAAATATTTGTTGTTATTGCTTATCTTGCTGTCTGTGCACCGATATATGTATTTTTGGGTTGGGCAATGCTTAGTAAGTTTTGTAATTCGCATTAATTTAAAGTTAGTTCTGAACCTTGGATATTATGAAAAAACTAAAATGGGGAATCTTAGGCGCGGCACGCGTGAACGAGCGCTTGCTACCTGCGATTATCGAAGCGCCAAATTCTCAGCTAGTTGCAATCGCCAGCCGCCGTGCAGGCGCGGCGAAAGCCACGTTAGAAAAATATGCGCCTTGTCATCAAAACGTCACGTGTTATGACGATATGGATGCTTTGATTAACGATAAAAATGTTGAAGCGATTTATTGCCCGATGGCGAATGAAGAGCACGCGGAATGGGCGCTCAAGGCTATTGCAGCGGGCAAACATGTGCTGATTGAAAAACCGATGGCGTTGACGGTAAAAGATATTGAGGTGATAGAGCAAGCCGCCACTAAAAACAATGTCAAAGTGATGGAAGGTTTTATGTATCGCTTTCACCCGCAGCACAAACGCGTACAAGAAATTGTAGAAAGTGGCCTGATTGGCGATGTGCTTTCTGCCCGCGCGAGCTTTTCTTTTTTAATGAAGCAAGCGCGTATGTACCGCATTAACCGCAACATGGCAGAAGGCGGCGGTGCGATGTGGGATATTGGCCCATACGCGATTCACAGTTTGCGTTGGTGCTTTGCCCAAAATGGAATTCCTGCTGAGCCTAAATCAGTTATCGCGCATGCCAAACTTAACGAACATGGCGCGGATATTGTTACCAGTGGCGTGCTGGATTTTGGGCAAGATGCAGATGGCCGCGCGCGCTTTGGGCATTTCGACATCAGTTTTGAAAGAAGCCGTAAATCGGAATATGAAATTATCGGCACCAAAGGCTGGGTAAAATGCCATGCCACATGGGTGTTCCAGAACGATGTACCAGTGATTAGCTGGGCGCTGGAGGATGGAAAGTTTGCCGAAGAACGCTTTGCGCCTAGCAATCATTTCACTTTAGAAATTGAACATTTCAGTGATTACGTGCTAAATAACAAATCGCCATATTTAACTTTTGATGATGCAAAGGCGAATTGTGCTACCCTGCAAGCAAGTATCCATGCGGCTTCCAGAGGCATTAAAATTGATATTTAACATTAATTGATAAATAAAATTTATCAATACCATTAAAAACATCAAATATGTTTATTGTTGAACTTCCTATATGATGCATGTTCTGTATTAGATAGCTCACAAATTACAGGTGAGTTTAGTCATCAGTTTTTTTAATCATAATGAAGGATGTAACAATGATAGTAACAGTACCAAACGTTGTATTTAAAACCCGTGTGCGTGATGAAAGTATCGGCGGCGACAACCCTTTCCGTTGGCAAGATGTTACAACGGCAGATATTTTTAAAGGCAAAAAAGTCGTTATCGTGGCATTACCAGGCGCGTTTACGCCAACTTGCTCAAGCACGCATTTACCTGGTTTTGAGGCTAAATATGCCGAATTTAAAGCGCTGGGCATTGATGAAATTTACTGCTTAAGCGTGAATGATGCATTTGTGATGTTCCAATGGGGCAAAAACCTAGGTGTTAAAAACGTGAAAATGTTGCCAGATGGTAACGGTGATTTTACGCGCGGCATGGGCATGTTGGTGCAAAAATACAACCTAGGCTTTGGTGATCGCTCATGGCGTTATTCAATGTTGGTAGACAACATGGAAGTGAAACAAATTTTTGCTGAAGCTGGCAAAGATGACAACTTTGGCGCAGACCCTTTTGAAGTATCTGATGCTGACACTATTTTGAATTATTTGAAAAAATAAGCCATTCACATCAGTAAAAAAGGCGATGTGAAATGCATCGCCTTTTTGTTTTTAAATTTAAAATTTTTCAAATTTAACTTTTTTAAAGAGAACTCAATTGGCTAGCCATGTAGAACACAAGCACAAACCAACCACACAATATGATTACGATTTATTCGTTATCGGCGCAGGCTCAGGCGGCGTGCGCGCGGCACGTATGGCAGCAGGACATGGCGCACGTGTAGCCATTGTAGAGGATTTATATTTTGGCGGAACATGTGTCAATGTTGGCTGTGTGCCTAAAAAGCTCTATGTATATGCCTCACAATTTAGCGAGAGCTTTACTGGTTCAGCAGGCTTTGGCTGGCAAGTGGAAACGATGCCCAAATTTGATTGGCCGACATTAGTCGCCAGCAAAGATGCAGAAATTAAAAGGTTGCAAAGCATTTATGACAATATGCTCAATAATAGCGGCGTGCATATTGTGAATGGGCGCGGCACCATTATTGATGCGCACACGGTAAAAGTTGCAGATAAAACCTACACTGCAGAGCGCATTATTATTGCCACTGGCGGTTGGCCTTTTGTGCCAGAGGTTGAAGGTAAAGAACATATTGTCACCTCAAACGAAATATTTAATTTAGCTGTATTGCCAAAGCAGATGGTCATTGTGGGTGGCGGTTATATCGCGGTAGAGTTCGCTGGCATCATGCATGGTTTGGGCGTAGATGTGACTATTTTTGAGCGTGGCGATAAAGTGCTCCGCGGTTTTGATGAAGATATACGCGACTTTTTAGTTGTAGAGATGATTAAAAAAGGCATCAAATTTATGCCTAATACCAATGTAGACCGCATTGAGCAAGTAGGCACAGGTTTTACTGTGCACACCACAGCAGGTGAAACCGTTGCCACAGATTTAGTGATGTACGCCACAGGGCGCGTGGCAAACACTAAAAATGTAGGGCTAGAAAATGTCGGTGTTGCCCTTGATAGCGTTGGCGCGATTATTGTAAATGAAGATTATCAAACCAATGTGCCATCTATATATGCGCTGGGTGATGTGACTAATCGCGTCAACCTAACGCCAGTGGCCACGGCAGAAGGTATGTTTTTAGTCAATAAACTCTACGCTAATAAAGCAGGCATTGTAGATTACGAAAACATCCCCACCGCAGTGTTTAGCCAGCCTAGCATTGGAACAGTTGGTTTAACTGAGGCACAAGCAGGTGAGAAATATGGCGAGATTGATGTCTATAAAACCGATTTTAAAGCCATGAAAAACACGTTATCAGGCAGCACCGAACGCACTTTGATGAAAATTATTGTCGTGCGTAGCACCGATAAAGTGGTTGGTTTACACATGGTGGGGCCAGATGCAGGTGAGATTATTCAAGGCTTTGCCGTGGCGATTCGTGCAGGCGCTACAAAGGCGATATTCGATAGTACGATAGGTATTCATCCCACTGCGGCGGAAGAGTTTGTCACCATGCGCAAACCTGTAAGTTAGGGCTATAATCTAGCCCTTAATATGTTCATTTAAAAGGGCTTTGCCATGAAGTACACGTTTAAATTTATTCTCGCGACTCTATTCTTTGCGCTAAGTTTCTCTGTACCATTTTCTGCTCAAGCCTTAGAACTTAAAGGTGTAAAAGTGGATGAAACCGCACAAGTCGGCGGTAGCGCGCTGGTGTTAAATGGCGCTGGCCTTCGCCAAAAAATGGTGTTTAAAGTGTATGTGGCGGGGCTTTATTTAACGCAAAAACAAGCAGATGCAAACGCAGTGATTAACGACATTGGCAACAAGCGCATTAGCATGCACTTTTTGCGCAATTTAAGCTCTGAAGCGTTGTTAAAAGGCATGAATGAAGGCTTTACAGATAACAACAACACAACCGAGATGGCGGCGATAGAACCGCAAATGAAGACGTTTCGCCAAATGATGACCTCTGCAAAAGAAGTTAAAGAAGGCGATGTAATTGTGCTCGATTTAACAAGCGCAGGTACACAAGTGAGCATCAACGGCAAAGCGCTGGGCAATATAGATGGCGCAGCTTTTAACCAAGCGTTGTTGCGCGTTTGGTTAGGTGGGAACCCTGTCGATGCACCGTTGAAAAAAGCGATGTTGGGGCTGTAGGATGAAAATGTGGCTTAATTCTCAAATTTTGGAATAAAGTATATGTACTTTAAATCCATTGAAATTGAAAACTATAAATCTTTCTGGAAGAGTCAGGAGATAAAATTAGAAAAAGGCTTCAATCTATTTATTGGCGCCAACAACTCTGGAAAAACTACAGCTCTGGAGGCGCTTGATTTAAACGTAAGTACTAACGAGCCTCATCGCTCAATACATAGTGTTTCAGAACATGGTTTGAGACCTTCTGGAGTATCTAAATTTAAAGCTACTATTGCTACCAATATTCAGGAACTTGGCAAGTTTGCTGGCAATATCCTTTATCTTCCTATTTCGACAGCAAGACAATTTAACAGCGAAGCTGAAAAGAGGCAATATTTCGAAGGATTTATTGCAAATTCTCAATTTGACTTATTAGTTGAA
>JANNOS010000113.1:0-7102 GCA_031399315.1 Methylophilaceae bacterium
ATATTCATGTGTCTAGCTTTATGTCTGCCTTGATTGCCGCGGTTGTCATTGGTTTGGCTAATATGTTGATTAAGCCAATTTTATTGATACTGACGCTACCAGTGACCATCATCACACTAGGGTTATTTATTTTTGTGATTAATGGTATTTTATTCTGGTTAGCAGGTTATTTTTTACAAGGCTTTGATGTTAAAACAATCACTGCTGGCATTATTGGCGCGATTGTCTACAGTATTATTTCGTGGATTTTAAGCGCTGTTTTTGTAGATAAAAAATAAGTTTATTGATAAAAAGAAATAAGATTAATGTCGAAATGAGCTTAGATAATGTATAAGGATATTCCATTAAGTTTTGAGTTTTTCCCGCCCAAAACGGCGGAGGGCATTGCCAAGTTGCGTGAAACGCGTGCGCAACTAGCCCAGTTTAAACCTGAGTTTTTTTCAGTGACGTTTGGCGCAGGTGGTTCAACGACAGATCGCACCAAAGAAACCGTGTTTGAAATTCAATCAGAAGGCTTTTCTGCCGCGCCACATATCTCTTGTATTTCTTCTAGCAAAGAAGAGATTCGCGAATTATTAACTGCATACAAGGCCAAAGGTATCAAGCGCTTAGTCACTTTGCGCGGCGATGTGCCATCTGGCGAAGTGAGTGCGGGTGACTTTAAGTATGCCAATGAGTTGGTAAACTTTATTCGCCAAGAGACAGGTGATTGGTTTCACTTAGAAGTGGCCGCCTATCCAGAATTTCATCCTGAAGCTTTATCTGCTGCAAAAGACATGGCTAATTTTAAGCGCAAAATTGAAGCAGGGGCTAATTCAGCCATTACACAGTATTTTTATAATGCGGATGCTTATTTCAAATTTGTAGAGAGTTGCCGTAAAGATGGTATCACCACACCAATCGTGCCTGGTATTATGCCGATTTATAACTACACGCAGTTAGCTAGATTTTCTGGTGTGTGCGGCGCAGAGATACCGCGCTGGCTACGCTTGCGTTTGGAGGCTTATGCTGATGATTTGCCTTCTTTGCGCGCGCTTGGTGTAGATGTAGTGAGTGAACTTTGTGAGCGTTTACTGGCTTGGGGTGTGCCAAGCCTGCATTTTTACACCTTAAATCAATCAGGCATTATTTCCAGCATTATTAACAATGCTGGTTTCAAAGTCGTTGGTAAAAACTAGTATTTAGCTTAGTGAAGTATTAGACCACGTGGGTTAAATAGTGCGTCTTCTACAAATAGATAATCTTTCTCACGGCCTTCATTCCATAAGGCAATCATAGCAATCCAGCGCATTTCTTCAATGTTAATCTGTTTTTGTTTTAGCGCCATTGCGCGATCAATAATCAGGTCGCGCTCAACATCGTTAATCACGTTGGCTTGCTGTAAAAATATAATAAACCCGAAACTTTCAGTGCTGATTTTTTTAAGTTCACTTTCTGCAAACATACGTAAGCCAGTATGTTGGTGAGAATATACTGCAGTGGGTTGCGCGAGCATTAACTTCATCTCATGAAACCAATTCACTGCACCTGAGACATCTGACTTATCAAAACCAGCAGCATGAAGCTCTTGTGCCATTATGTCGTTTTCTGGCAAGGCGTGTTTAGAAAAATAGTTTTCAAACATAAATATTAATACTTCAAACATCTTAATTAATCCCCATTAATAAAAATCTTTTATATAAATTACCTTACTTAAAGTGCTATATAAGGCGTTGGTATCTTCCACCTGTTAGCGCAGTAATTTTATTTTCTAGCTCTAGTACCATTAGCATGGATGAAAGTGCTTCGGTAGTCAATGCAGTGAGTGATTGCAAAGTATCAAAATCAATGGGGTCATACCCCATAGAAGTCAATACCATATTGGGTTCTGAGGGTTCTGTACCCAAGTGGGTCATTAGCCCACTTGGGCTAATGCTTTGCTGTAACTTTTTAAGTTCTGCCCAATTAATTTCCTCTAGAATATCTTGCGTGTTTTCGACTAACTTTGCACCTTGCTTGATGAGTTGATGACAGCCTTTCGCTACTGGCGAATGAATAGAACCTGGAATCGCAAAAACTTCTCGGCCTTGTTCGGTTGCTAAACGCGCAGAAATAAGAGAGCCGCTATCAATATTGGCTTCTACAACCAAGCAACCTAAGCTGAGTCCGCTAATAATTCGATTCCGCCGCGGAAAGTTTTGCGCCTTAGATGGCGTGCCTAATGGAAACTCTGAGATGATTAAGCCGCGCTCAGCAATTTTATGCGCCAAATCACGATGTCTGGCTGGGTATACAATATCTAAACCCGTACCCACTACAGCAATGGTAGCGCCGTTGGCTTTAAGTGCACCACGATGTGCTGCGCCATCAATACCCAATGCCATGCCGCTTACAATACAAAGCCCTTGGTTACATAAGCTTTCGGCAAAGTCTGTAGCGTTTTTTTCACCTTGTGGCGTGGCACTGCGGCTACCTACCATGGCGATAGCAGGGTGATTGAGCCAATGTAAATTGCCTATTGCATATAAAACTGCGGGCGGGTTGCTAATTTCTAGGAGCTGCTTAGGGTAAGTTTCGTCAGCCAGTGTTACAAGGTGAGCATTATCTTTTTCTAGCCAATTGAGCGTAGGCGCAATGGCATCAACATTCACACCTTTATGTATTTTTTGAGCAATATCATCATCTACAACTTCACGCAGTTGGTTGATGCTTGCGCTAAAAATTGCGTCAGGCGAGCCGAATTTTGCTAATAACTGACAAAGTCCTGCGTTACCTAAACCGTGTGTTTGACTCAGCGTTAACCATAGCTTGACATCATTATGCGCGACATCAATACTTTGCACGTCGACTTTAGATGTCATTAGGGCGTGTGTACAGAGTCCAATGTGTAAACTGCATCTGTTGCGCTTGTAATTAAGCCATAAGATACTTTATCAAATGTTCTAAAAATCATGAGTAGACCGACCCGCTCATCTGGCAACTTTAATTGATCTGGCGCTAAAGCTGGTTTGGTCTCTTTTTCTTTTGCGAAATCAACAATTTTTTTGCCATCAGGGCCTGTTTTCACATCAAAGTTTAGCTCTTTAAGTTTCTTTTCTTTAGGCACTATTTTTTTTGACGAGTCTTTATATTCAGGGTCTTTTATGATGCTGCCATAACGGCTAATCGCTAACACATGACCTTCTTCTAATCCATCGCTTTTGCCGCGATTAATTGAAACGACCATATTGGGACCCGCTTCGGCTACACCACCATAAATACGCATAATGCGGCCATTGATTTGCGTTTCTGGCGCATGCGGCACATAGCTACTTTGAAACTCGTCATGTGAAACGACTAAGCGATCTTTGGTAAAAATCTCTTCTTTCGCACGTACAATCTCACCAGATGCTGGGGCACCAAAACGGGAAACACTAACATCACCAAGATAGATTGCCTCGGTACCTAACACTTCTTTAGTATCAGGGTCTGTTAATTTCTCTCCAGGGCGGAAGATGTTCCAATGTGTGCCTTCACCTTCTTTGATTTCATTCATATACACACGGGAACCAGGGCTTAAAATCACACGATTATCTGGCCCAGAAACAATACGCGGTGCACTATCTAATTTACCGTTTTCTATCACTAGAGGTTGAGTTAAAAAAGGATCAATAATACTAGGCGGTATAGTTGGAATAGCTTGTGCCTCTAAAGCCTCTTCACGTATGCCAGGTTGCAGAGTAACTGTTTCGCGCAATACTTTTAACTCTGGGCTGCCGCTACTGGTATCTAGTACTACTACGTCGCCAGGGTAAATGCGGTGTGGGTTTTTAATTTCCGCACGGTTCATTTTCCAAACTTTTGGCCACTGCCATGGGTCTTTTAGAAATTTGGCCGAAATACCCCAAAGCGTGTCACCTTTTACCACAACATGGCGGTCTGGGTAATTATTTTGTAGCTGAATATCTTCTGCAATTGCATTTAAGCTTAAGCAACTGAACACAAGCAGCGTTATAATATGTCTATTCATGAGTTGACCCCGGTCAAAGTTGCGGCAAAAGTTATGTAAGGTATCCGCGAAATTGCATTAAATTTATCACGTAATCCATTCAACAATCAAGCTTTTTTGGTAAAACATAACTTTTTATTATATGAATTGTTGATATAAGACAACATTTTTATTAAATACTAATATGGCACGACTAATATGACACAGCTGGTAATACTCAATTACCCCGACCCGCGTTTACACATTGTGGCAAAGCCTGTAACAGAAGTGAACGCAGATATTCGCCGCCTGGTAAAAGATATGGCGGAAACCATGTATGCTGCGCCAGGCATAGGCTTGGCCGCAACGCAGGTAGATAGGCACATTCAGTTGATTGTGATTGATATCAGTAAAGAGCAAAATAACTTGCAGGTGTTTATTAACCCAAAAATTGTCGCAAAAAGTGGTTTAAAAGAGCACGAAGAGGGTTGTTTGTCTGTACCTGGTGTGTACGACATGGTGACGCGTGCCGAAAAAGTCACGGTGGAAGCGTTAGATGAAAAAGGTGAAAAATTCACTTTAGTGGCTGAAGGCCTATTAGCCGTATGCATTCAACACGAGATGGATCACTTGCTGGGTAAGGTGTTTGTGGAATATTTATCACCACTTAAGCGCACGCGCATTAAAACTAAAATGCTCAAGCATGCGCGTGAAATCAGCAGAAATAGTTACTAAATGAAGATTATTTTTGCAGGTACGCCAGAATTCGCTGTGCCAGCTTTGGCTGCGCTTATCGAAGTTGGGCATGAGATTGTACTCGTGCTTACCCAGCCAGATCGACCCGCTGGGCGTGGCATGCAACTAAAAGCCAGCCCCGTTAAACAGTTGGCTTTGCAGCACAATTTGCCTGTTTTTCAGCCAGAATCACTTAAACCAGCAGAAGTGAAAGTGCAAATCGCTGCGGTTAATGCGGATGTGTTAATCGTCGCGGCTTACGGCCTCATTATTCCAACAGTCGTGTTGAACATGTTTACAAAAGGCTGTTATAACATTCATGCCAGTTTGCTACCGCGTTGGCGCGGCGCGGCGCCGATTCATCGTGCGTTATTAGCCGGTGATGCGGAAACGGGTGTGACGATTATGGAAGTCGTGCCAGCGCTGGATGCGGGCAATATGATTAGCAAAGGCGTAGTAAAAATTACTGATGCCGATACTACGCAAACTTTACACGATAAATTAAGTGAAATCGGCGCAGACTTAATGGTAAAAGCCATGCAAAAACTTGCTGAAGATAGCGTATTGCCTAGCGAGTCGCAAGATGAAAGTTTGGTAACGTATGCGCATAAACTTGAAAAATCAGAATCAAAAATTGATTGGCAAAAAAGCGCGAGTGAAATTTCGCGCCAAGTACGCGCGTTTAATCCTTTTCCCGTTGCAACAGCACAATTTCGCGGCGAGACATGCCGCATCTGGTTTGCAAGCGCTTTAAATGAAAAAACATCTGCAAAATGCGGTGAAATAACGGCTCTGGGAGCCAATATCCATGCGGCTTGCGGGCAAGGTGTTTTAGAGCGTGATGTAATCGAAATAGTTGAATTGCAAATGCCAGGCGGCAAACGTCAGACCGCGCAGCAGTTTATACAGGGTCAGCACCTAAAAGTTGGCGAGATTTTCAGTTAATTTCTTAATTACCTATATTTCAGCTAGCGCTTGTATTTCAGTTAGTGCTTGAATTTTAAAGCTTTAGGCCGCATATTATTCAAACTTACTTCTTCACTTTTAGGAGACTTACATGTTAGGTAATTGGATTAAAACCTTTGTCCTCATGGCCGCCATTACCGCCTTATTTGGCGCAGTTGGCGCGGCAATGGGCGGGGCATCTGGCAAGATGATGGCACTACTTTTTGCTGGCGGTATGAACATTTATGCGTATTGGTTCTCAGACAAAGCCGTGCTAAAAATGTATGGCGCGCAAGAAGTAAACCCAGAGAATAACTTTGGTAATGGCGAATTTCGCAGCTACTACAATACGGTGAAAGAACTCGCACAAAATGCCGAGTTACCCATGCCAAAAGTGTACGTGATTAATGAGCAACAACCCAATGCCTTTGCCACAGGCCGCAACCCAGAGCACGCTGCCGTTGCCGCAACCGTGGGCATTATGCAAATTTTAAGCGAGCGTGAATTACGTGGCGTCATGGCGCACGAGCTTGCACACGTTAAACACCGCGATACTTTAATTTCCACCATTTCTGCCACTGTCGCGGGTGCAATTTCTAGCATCGCACAATTTGGCATGTTTTTCGGCGGCGGCCGTGGTAGCGATGGCGAACGCAGTGTCAGCCCCATTGTCAGTATACTCATGATGTTTTTAGCGCCAATGGCGGCGGGCCTCATTCAAATGGCGATTTCGCGTTCTAGAGAGTTTGAGGCTGATAGAGGCGGTGCAGAAATTAGCAAAGACCCTAAATCTTTGGCTTCGGCACTCACAAAAATTCATAATTACGCGCATCAAATCCCCAACCAAACGGCGGAAATGCACCCAGAGACAGGGCAGATGATGATTATTAATCCGCTTTCAGGGGTTTCGTTTGATAGTTTGTTTAGTACGCATCCGAAGACGGAGTTGAGGGTGGAGAAGTTGATGGCAATGGCTAGTGTTATGTAGAGCATAAGATTATTGAAAGGTGTATTTTTTATAGCTGAATTCAAATTACTTGTGTTATTATTAGACCACTGGGAGTAACTGTGCCCAAAAGAAATGTAAACCGCTCATTGAGCGGTTTTTTTTGTCTAAATTTTTATAAGGAGGAAACAAGCCAACCAGATGTTTATTTTAATTTTCAGGAGTTCAGATGTTCGATTTTATATCGTACATTGATCTAATGACTGCATTAATTAATTTGTTTTCTGCATATGTGTTTACATGTAGTGCTAAGAAAACAAAAAATGTTGTCAAAGTGTCATTGAAACTCAGTAAAAAGAAAAACAAGCGCAAGTAATTAACTCAATCTAAACCGTTAGCATTATCTGCGGTGAGTTACGTGTAAAGCGTTTAGTCTCACCTAGGCCCTTGCTCGCCTGTAACTTTTATAGTTTTAAAAATAAGATGTTGCTCGGCGAGGAGCAAGGGGATTTAAAGTCAAAACCATGCGA
>JANNOS010000132.1:0-32601 GCA_031399315.1 Methylophilaceae bacterium
CCTGGAAAGCATGCTCTGAGAACATCTACAGATGTTTTATTTGGCTTTAATTTACCAACAATAAAGCTCGTTAAATGGTGTACGTTGGCAAAACTTTGTAGCTGAAAAAGTTTATTCACTTTAACGCTGCCAATTGCACAAGTTTTGCTTAAGTCATTTCGCAGTAAATCTACTATCATGAGATTCTCCGCTTTATCCTTCAGGCTCGTCAATAGCTCTTTCGAGTAAGCTAAATCTTGTGCAGCATCACTCGACCTTGGGCGCGTGCCTTTAATGGGGCGGGTTTCGACGTGATCACGTGTCGTTTGTAAAAACCGTTCTGGTGAATCTGATAACACCTGAAAATATTCAGTTTCATTCAGCGGCAGATTCATGTATGCCATAAATGGCGCGGGGCTAATTTCACGCAATTTTTGATACATGACCCAGCTATCGCCAGATACTTGTGCAGAAAAACGCTGCGCCAAATTAACTTGATAGCAATCGCCTTCTGTAATGTAGTTTTTAATTTTAGAAAAAGCTTTTTTGTATTGTGGCTCTGGTAAGTTAGAGCTTATAGGAGAATTAACTTGAAACTGGCTTAAGTTAACATCATTTCCAATATCGTTTATAGGCGCTCTGAAAGCCGCATCAAATAAGGCTTCCGAGAACTTATCGCAAAGTGTAGGCCAATTTTGATGTGTTTCGGCATTAAATCCATGTGAAATCAAGTGGCTACACTGTTCGCGATGATCTACAACCACCGCCCAGTCGTAAATACCGACCATCATATCTGGAATCTCTGCCGCAGGTTGCGCTTGATTTGGAAGCTTTTCTAAACGTCTGGCTAAGTCATATGCAAAGTAGCCCACGGCGCCGCCAGCAAAAGGCAAACTAGTACCCGCAATAGGCGAAGCAGCACTAGCTGAAGTACTATCAGAAAATAGCACGCCTACTTTGGGAGCTTTGTATGGCGCTAACATGTTTTTTAGCAGTAAAAACGGGTCTTCTTCAGAGTATTCAACTTGTCCATTTTGGGTAATCGTCGTGTACTTACCTTTTGTGACTAATGTAACAAATGGTTCAGCTACCAAAATATCATAACGTCCATACTGGCTCCCAGCTTTACCTGTAGCGGGATTAATAGCCTGCCCACTATCTAACATCATCGCCCATGGCAAATGCGCAATTGGAGAAAATAATCGCACACTATCATGATGGTAAGTAAGCGTATGTTTAAGCATGGCGCTGCTGACTATGTTTAAGTTGATGCTGATGTTTATTAAGTGACAAAAATAAGCTTGCGACCGCATAGGCAGGAAAACACACTTCTAATGCCTCATTGCTTTTAAAGTGTTTTTCTAAAACACTAGAAACTGGCAAGTAAGTACGGCCTAAATCATCGGCTAGCGCTTTTACTAAAAAGCTGCCAGCACCCGCACCGATAATAGGTGCATGTGGTTTTAAATGCTTTAAAACCGCGGTCTTTATTTGAGCCATTTGTAGGTTTTTACAGGTAACGGCTAAATCTTTCCAAGTTTCCATAGGCTTATCTTCAACATCGTGCCCAACCATGCGCGCCAGACGTCGCGCAGACTCCAGCACAGATTTACCCTTGCCATCGGCTGTTTCTGCCATATCAGTGCCTTGCGCTAATTCACCAGTTAAACGGTAAACATCAGCCATGGTGGCAAAGTATTCTGCGGCAACATTAGTTTCAGACCCTTCAAGTGTTATTTTATTTGCCAGCGCCATGACTGGCGTGCGCGCCACACCTGTATAAACTAGACTATCGACTTGCATGCGCTGTGCATCTGAAATACTCTCCACATGCACTTTCCCTGCTTTAATCGCAATAATATCGGTCGTTGTGCTGCCAATATCTACCAACAATCCATCTTGCACATGCATTGCAAGCGCGCTAGCGCTCGCATGCCAGTTTGCTGAGGCAATGTCGGCAGTGAGTGCAGGAACCTCTGTTAACACCACAAAACCATTATTAGCGGCATAAAACTGTACTTCTGAGCCATCAAGGCTTAATAAATTGCTAAGCTTTGCTGCAATCTCGATTACTCCAGTATGACGATTTTGGAATAAATCCACCAATTCGCCTGTCATTGTGACAACATGTTGCACAGCATTCGGCTTAATTTTTAAGACTGTAAGTACGGTTTTAGTTGCAGCCTCTAATTGATCTAACCCACGCCAAAGCGGGCATGGCAACTGAAGGGCTTGTAGCACTTCACCCTGTGCGCTTAAAGCCGCGGCTTTAAGGTGTGCGCCGCCGACATCCCAACCAACAATGCTTATGCTAGACATGAATAATTGCTTTATTTTTCTTTAACTTTGGCCAGACAAAATCTGGCTTTGTGAGTGTATTAATGATTAACTCAGCCAAGTTAACACCAGTCGCTTTATGCAAACCCGCATAGCTGGTTGTGAGGCGCGGGTTAATTTCTACCACACAAATTTCATTATTTTTAACAATCACGTCAATTCCAACATAGCCAGCTAAATCTGGCATTGCCTGCGCGACTTTTTGTGCAATCGTTTGAAATTGCTGCCAATGTTCTTTCATACCGTTAACGACACATCCTTTAAATGCAAGCGCTTTATTCTCAACCGAGACCAGTTGGGTATTGCAACTTAATACTTCAGCTTTACCTTGATGCATGACACACGAAATACTCGCTGGCGTACCTTCTTGAAAAGCTTGAATGATATGCGTATGCTTTCTGCCTTTTTGCGCAAACCAATCTTGCAGTTCATCGCTATTATCAAAACATACTGTATCGCCACAACCCGCGCCATCATTAGGCTTCGCAAGCCATGTGATATCAGTTTTTTTCCAATCATCATAAGTATGTGTCGGTATAGTGGTAATTCCCGCTTTTTGTAATGCCAAGCAAGTTGTCAATTTCTCGCTAGTCACTTTTACTGAGACAAGCCCGCAACCCAGTATACGCTTACCATAACGCACAGCAAGTTGCGTTAAGTATTGCAATAAACCATCTGTTTCAGGTGCAATAATCCATACCGCGTCCACGAGTTTAATTTGTGCCTCCCACACCTGCCAAATATTGGCATCGGGCTGTACGACTATGCATTTCTCTACATTTTTAGGTGGCTTCAAACGCGCATCTACCGTTGTGTATATCTTGTAAGGCAAGAGAGACAAATCTTGCAATAAAGCATCTCGCATTAACGTGCCTTCTTTTACCATCGATTCAGGCAATTGCTCTGCACACAAGCCGCCGCCAGTGATAAACTCACACACAAATATTTTTTTTATTAGTTTATTTTGCATATTATTCCGGTTATAGATCTGCTCAATGGTATTGTTGTGCACGCAAAAAAAGGCGCGCGACAACACTACCAGCCTATACAATCACAACTTAGCTTATCTCACCAGCCTCTGGATATAGTAAGAGCGCTATTAGACCTTTACCCATTTACGCAATTATATATCGCCGATTTAAATGCAATTCAAAAAATAGAAGGTACTTATAATACTAATACTGGCAATGATAATACTGGCGATACTAATTTTGGTAGCACCAATTTCAGCGTCATTGAAGCGATTGCGGGGCACTTCCCTACTTTAACACTTTGGGTGGATGCTGGCATCAGCAATAAGACTGATTTAAATATATGGGAAAAACTTAAAGCAAAGTTGGTATTTGGTAGTGAAAACTTTGCACATATTGATGATTACTTATTGCTTAATCGTCTTAAAAACGACTACATCTTATCGCTAGATTTTTTTCCAGAAGGCTATCGCGGCCCTACAGAACTGCTCACTAACATTGAATATTGGCCGCAAAATGTGATTATGATGACGCTTAGTAATGTAGGTGCAAACAGCGGTGTTAATAGCGACCTGTTAAACGACACATTAACGCGTGCAATTGACTTTAATCTCTACGCAGCAGGCGGCGTCAGAAATATTGAAGATTTGAGACTTCTAAAATCTATGGGTGTTAAAGGCGCCTTAATTGCGACGGCGCTACACCAACAGCAACTATCTAACGATGATATTAAAAGTATCCATCAGCAATTTTAAATCAATAAAAACCCGAGCTTAATCGGGTTTTTATTGTATATAACTTTACTCTAAAGTTACACTATTCTAGGTTTGCATGGATAGCACGCATGCCTTCTTCAGTCAGGTTTTTAGCAAAAATATTATCGGCAATAATTGCTTCTAAATAAATTAAAGTTGAAAGCTCAAATTGTGAGCCCATCGGCATGCCATTAGTTAGTGGGAAGCTAGCGTCGTTACCAATTTGAATGGTTAAATCAGCTACATCGGCCATTGCAGATGATTTTTTCATCGAAACCACAGCTAATTTAGCACCGACAGATTTTGCTTTTTTAACAAATGGCAATAATGTCTCTGTACCACCTGATCCTGAAACTAATACCAACAAATCCCCTGCTTTAATCGCAGGCGTGACGACTTCACCAATCATGCTTACAGTATAGCCACTATGCACTAAACGCATCGCAAAAAAGCGTGAAACTAATAAAGAACGGCCTGCTCCACCAATAAAAATGCGGCCTGCGCCATCAACTAGTTGCATCAGTTTTGCTGCGTTGCTTTTGTCTGTCTCAGATAAAATCGTTGTTAAACGACTTAAAATTAATTGTTGAGAATCCATATTATTTTCCTTTTAGCTTTGTATATAAAAAATCCCGACACATTACTGAGTCGGGATTTTAATTACTCATGTCAATAATTGCTTATTGATATAGGGTTTAATTAAAAGATTTAATTAACCGTGAGCGATTTTTGTGATTTCTGCAGCAGAAGCAGCAGGATCAGCAGCGCCGTAGATAGCAGCACCAGCAACGATGATTGAAGCACCAGCGTCACGTACTTGTGCTGCTGTAGCAGCTTTAACGCCACCAGCAACTGAAATATCAACGCCTAATTTTAAACCAGCAACCATTGCTAAATCGCTAAATGGTGTTTGGCCAGCCGCTTGTTGGTCTAAACCAGTGTGCACGCCAATGATGTGAGCGCCTAATTTAGCTACTTCACGTGTACGCGCTTCTTTATCAGCCACGTTAATCAAGTCAACTTGTGCTTTTTTGCCATATTTGTTTGCAACATCAATAATGCCTTTGATTGTACCAATATCAGCACAACATAACACTGTACAGATAACTGCACCCGCTTTGTAGAACGGCTCAGCTTCGTAGAAACCAGCATCCATCGTTTTTAAGTCAACTAAGATTTTGTTTTTTGGGAATTTTGCACGTAACGTTTCAAGCATTTTGATACCGTTATGCTTAATGCATGGTGTACCAATTTCCAAGATATCTACGTATGGTGCAACTGCTGTTGCCAACGCTACAGTTGCGTCAAAATCTAATGAATCTAATGCCATTTGGGTTTGTGCCATGGTGTACTCTCCAATTAAAAAATTATCTTACATTAATTAAATTTAATGTAATTTATTAAAAAAAGATTGTAACTATTTGATTAGTTACAATATTTACTACTAATTACAACAACATATTTTCATAAATGCCATAAAAACTAAATTAAAACTAATTATAGTTTGGCAATAAGTGTGTTTAAAGCAGAACTTTGAATCTTAAGTGTACAGCGTGATTCTGTCAATGTTAAAACACTAAAATGATGGCCTTTTACCCTATTTGAGGGATGAGGCTACCATTTACATTAACTTAAAGCTTTGCTGACTTGTATTTAAATTACAGCTTCGCTGCTAACGCAACTTCCAACTTAATTTGATCCGCCACAAAACCACGGATACCTTCTGATAGTTTTTCTATCGCCATCGCATCTTGGTTAAGATCAAAACGGAATTCCTCTTCGGTCATTCTTGCAGGTGGTGTTGATTTAGCACCGCCGTCTTTTAACATTTGCACTAAAGTACCTTCAGTAGCAGCCAAATCTTGTAATAAGTTTGGTGACACTGTTAAACGATCACAGCCAGCTAAAGCAATTAATTCACCTGTGTTGCGGAATGAAGCACCCATCACCACCGTTTTGTAACCATGTTCTTTGTAATATGCATAAATTGCACGTACTGAAACCACGCCTGGATCGGTTTCTTGTGTGTATTCTGTTGTTGGATTTTTAGCTTTATACCAATCTAAAATACGGCCAACGAACGGTGAAATTAAAAACACACCAGCTTCAGCGCACGCACGCGCTTGGCCAAAGCCAAATAAAAGCGTTAAATTACATTGAATGCCTTCTTTTTCAAGAATCTCGCCGGCCTTAATACCTTCCCAAGTTGATGCTAATTTAATCAACACGCGGTCTTTACCTACACCTGAATCTTGGTAAAGCTGAATCAATTTACGACCTTTAGCCACCATTTTATCAACGTTAAATGACAAGCGTGCGTCAACTTCTGTAGAAATACGGCCTGGCACCACTTTGGAAATTTCAATGCCGATTAATACAGCCAATTTGTCGGCTGCATTTTCAATTTGCGCTTCTTTGCTACCGCCTAATTTTTTGGCATGTGCAATAGAATCTTCAATTAAATGTGCATATTGCGGTAATGTACTTGCTTTGAGCAATAATGATGGATTAGTTGTTGCATCCACTGGTTTAACCGTTTTGATAGCCTCTACATCGCCTGTATCGGCCACGATTGTGGTCATTGCTTTCAATTGGTCTAATAAATTTGCCATTGCATCCTCCTAAAAAATAATTTAAGTCTTATATAAAATCTAGCCGAACATTATATCTTAAAATCATGGTAACTTAAAAAGATGAATTTCAATACGCCCAAACTTACATTAGCGCATGTAAGAGTAAGGTTGCAACGGTAAGGTCTGCACTTGTCCCCGGGTTAAGCCCGCGTTTTTTTAGTGCTGCGTCGAAAGCCAATAATTGCGTTTGATAGTTTTTAGGGTTGTACGATTTTAAAAACTCCGCCTCGTGCGAGGCCGCTTCATTTCTGACTAAATTCGCAATCGCACCCCCAAATTTACGCACAATATGCGTATCTAAAAATTGACTCATATAGTGTAAATGTACCGCTGTGGCGGCCCAAGCGGGACGCTGCCACAATACCAATGCCTGTTGATAACACACGAGACCATCCGTTAAATCTGCAAAATTATTAGCGTATTGCTGGGCGATTAAATCTTTGGATGCCGCTACCTGCATGGCTTGCAACAAATTACAGCTCACTGGCTGATGTACATCAAAACGCTCACTTGCCCCCAAGCCAGCTGGGTTTGCTAAGGTAATCGCCTTAAAAGTTAACGCTGCATCTTGTTGTGTTGTGTTGGCTAAGACTTGCTGGAGCCTTGAAAAAAAATAGGTATTACTTTCAATTAAAGCCGCTTGCAGTATAGGTGCGCAGAGTAAAATAACACCCAAGTTGGTATTACAATTGACCGCCTTCTGTGTGGCCTCTACGCTCAACAATATGCGCTCACCTAGCGTTAAATCTGGCTTGGCTATCACTTGAGACACTACTTCCGCGCTTAACATGAAGTCTTGCACGGTCATGCCGTGGCCATCGGCAAAGATATGCACATTGCCTGGTTTAAGCGCCTCTAGCTCTCCAATACATGCGGCTTTGAAAGCATGTGCCAAATCGATTGTTTTTATCATTATTTGATTTAGTGATAAGATTTTAATGCGGCTATTTTAAGCTGTTTTTTTAACCTTTACTTAAAAAATCATCTACCAATATCTGCGCAACATTTACCATTTGCGTAGCATTTACCGAGACTGCGCGCTGTAAGCCGCGCCATGCAGGGATGCTATTCACCTCAAGCACCCACAATTTGCCATCTGCATCGCGAATAATATCCACACCACAGTAGGCAATATCGATTGCTTGCGCTGCGTTAATGGCTAATTCAAGCACATCCGCTTCGTCTGTAGCTTCGCATTGTGCCCCCTGCGCTACATTATGCAACCAGCCATCACCACGACGGCGCATCGCTGCAACTGCTTGATTGCCCACAACAAACACGCGGTAGTCGTGCTTATTATGACCCGTATTTACAAACTTCTGTAAATAAAATACACCATCAACAAATGCATCCATCGGCACAGGCAATTTGTCTTTTTCCACCAGTCGCACACCTTCGCCTTGTGAGCCAAATAATGGCTTAATGACGAGCTTTTCATTTTTTTTGTTAATCTCTTGATTGATAATCTCATGGGCAATATGACGTGATTCACACACCCAAGTTGGCGGCGTGTCAATATTGGCTTGACGCAATAAAAAGCTTGTCATGGCTTTATCTACCGTGCGCTCTATGGCTCTACCATCGTTATAAATAGTGACGCCCAGCGCGTTTAGCATATGCAATATATTCAAGCGCGTAATCACTTGCGGCAATGTGCCACCTGTGACGCCGCGCACGAACGCAGATTTAGGCAAGCCATTGAAGTGCGGAATTTGAATATGTGGCTGTTGTTGAGATAAGTCGATTAGACAATCTTGTAATGATACAAAAATAGCTTCGACCCCGCGCGCAGCAAACGCTTGTTTCAGCTGCGCACCATGCCACCCAGCATCGTCGGTAAAAATTGGGACGCGCATTAATATTTACTTTAAGTAAGGCTTTATATTGTTAGAATTTTTATATTATTAATCTAGTTATTAAAAGATTTATCTATCAAGGCCTGATTAAATTCGCCACCTTCAAAATTATTGCCAGTTTCTAGGTTATGTACTAACACTTTTGCAGGTGAAAATAATAAAGAATCAATTTGATAAAAGTCCATATTATAAGATTTGAACACTTCAGCAAACGTTTTACCATAATCTTTTGAAGAGTTGCTAGGCAACTCAAGTGCTAATTTTTTTGCTTCTGCATCGCTACATTTAACATTTAGCGTCACATAGCCACCAAATAAAATCGCATCATTGGTGCGTCCCATGGCGGTCATAAAGTCTTTAGAAGTTGGGCATAACACGGCAACACCATTGCCACTCACAATTTTTTCTAGCGGAAAATGTATCGCATGCGCCTTATGCATCGCCACTTCTAGCACGCGCCCTACAATTTGCACGACACCCGCAATACTGCTGGTAGGTGTTAATATCAATGTTAAGTTTTCTGGCTTAACATTCGTGTCTTTGCAGACTTTTTCTACAATTGCCGCTGGCGGAATTTTGTCCGTTTCTAGTACCAACACAGTTTTTTCTGCTTGGTCTTTATAGTTAAGTTCTTTAAATAAATCTTCACGCTGGGCGATACTTCTGGCTGGGCCAGAACCCAGTGAAAAAAACTTTTCGTGCTGCAAACTCCAGCCAGCATATTGGCTGCCAAGGCACGCCAATATTGGGTTTTCAGACTGCACATGGATGCTTGAAGTCCAGCCCTTGATATGTGGGCTATCTACCAAACGCGCCTCACCTAGGCCACCCATACAAATTTCTGCAATTAAGCGCCCTGCCTCTGCTGAGCCCGTGCTCTGTATCCCCGCATCGATAATCACGCAACCAGCTTCGTGTTGAGATATTCCTAACTGTAATGCCCCTGCGTTTGTAATTAATTGTTGCACCAATGGATTGGTAAGTGCATTAACGCTAGGCCATAACTCGTTATTTAATGGTTTATTCATACATCATTTCCTTTAATTTTTTAGCGCTTTGCATCACTTGCGCAAATGCTAATTCAGCTGTTTCTGCTTCAGCGCGTACGCTGCAAATTGGTGCATTGTTTTTAATCTCTACTCTGCTACTAAACTCCTCAACTGGTGGGATATTTATGGCCCACGCTGGCCAAGCAAAATCCAGAGGTAGTACTAACGCATCATCCGCATATAAAATCACTTGTGCGCATGACGACTTATACTGCTGCACTTCTGGTAACTCCCCTTTACAACCTTGCATATGCGCCTCAAACAAGTTTGGATGCGCATTTTGATATAAATCGAAAGTCGCGCTCAACCTTGGGTTAAGTTCCAATACCCAAAGTGTTTCACCATCTAATACCCCATCCAAACTACAAATACCGCGTAAACCCAGCTCCACTGTTAGCTTTCGCGCAGACTCACAAAACACTTGCTCAACCGCAAGTGGTAGCTGCACGCCGCTCACTGCACCCGCAAAACGGTACGGCAACTCAGGCGCTGGCGCAACCAGTTGCCGGTTAAACCCAATAGACTGCATCTCTTTACCATCTGCCACAAACAGCATGGATACTGGCTCGCCAATAACTTCTCGCTGATAATAATCAGCCGTCATATTGCGTGATGCAGGTCGCACATGCATGCCCCCTGAGCCACCTATTTGCTTACAGAGCCAGTGTTTAGTTTCAACTGGCTTTTCTAAACGTACTTCAGGATACCTAATCTTTAAATCATCCAGTAAATCAAAAAAACTAAAGGCTTTGGCTTTTTTAAGCACTTCAGGCGGATTACCAATGATCTGCACGCGCGCTGCTATCCAATCTAACAATTCTGGCGTTGCGTCGAACAGACTACCGTATAAAAAACCTTCAACTTCGCTTAACTCTAAATCGGAAAAAACGCGTTTAAAAGCTGCTTCATCCAACTGCCAACCAAGCATATTCAGCTTAAAAGCCTGCTCCGAAACACGCTTGGTATCCGTATCAATAAAGGCGTCTAAGGCAATAACCGCATGTCCACACGCTACCGCCGCTTGCGCATAAGCACGCACGCTGGTGGCAGCAATGATAAACTTTTTAGGCAACAACTTATCGCTAAGCGCTTAAATTAACTAGCTTGCGTTAAGCGGCGAGCGAACTCAAGCGCAGCCATAAATTCCAAATAAAGCGGCTTCTCAGTTTCGAGCATTTCTTTCAGCATATTGTGTTGCGTTTTGTATTTCAAATCGCCAATCGCCAGCGCGCCTATGCCCAACACTTTGGTATCGGCAATTTCTAGGCCGTCCATTTTCACCTCCACGCCTTCCGCACCAGTTGGCGCAACGGCATTGACATCAGCCACCACTTTCAGCGTTTTAGAGCTGGCAATTTGCTTAGCTGAAATCACGCGTATGCCAGCAGCGGCGGCGCAAAGCGCTACATCCGCATTATCCAGCACGGACTTTTTAGCATAATCGCTGATACCATCGACATAACCAATGCTTACGTCGTAGCGGTTGTTATAGGCAAGCGCCTTATTGCGCGCGTCTTCCAAGCTAGAATGCGCCACTAACTCAACATGCGCGCCCTGCTTAGCTGCCATCACCGCAATACAGCCGCCCACCGGGCCTGTGGCACCAAATACGGCTACTCTTTTATCTTTTAAATCGGTATTAAAATAGCGTTTAAGATGAAACTCCACTTTAGCAATCATCGCCGCACCCGTAGTGAAGGCACCAGAAGGATCTGCAAACATTGAAATTTCAAATGGTGGAAAGGTGCCTTTTTTTGCCGCTTCCAGCATATCCATTGTCAAATCGATATCGCGACCACCAATAAAAATAGCTTCACTTTTTTGTCCAGATGCGCTGCGCGAAAAAATCGCATCCTGTGTCAAGCCCGTCACCTCGTTTAAAGTGATATTCGTATAGGGCATAACATTCTCAAACCCAGCGTCAAACGCCATGTTCACGTCAAATGGACTTGCATTTTTTGCCGCAGTGATTAAATGCAAAATGGTTACTTTTTTCATATCATTTTTCATAAATAGTTCTCTCAGAAATTTATTATACTAACGTCTGTTGTATGGATAACTTTAACTTAAGGTAATGTTCGCACCTTGATTATTTGCGCTGCAAATTAACCAATCTAAACCATCATCTATAAAAGCCAATTTCAGTTGCTGTAAATGTTTTTCAGCCCCCCCTAAACTGTCAAACACTGCAAAGCCAGTCGGACCCCAAGAGCTTTGACCAAAACAAGCAACACCTGCTCTATCTAAATGTTGCAAAACGCCTGCAACTTTATTGCTAGCATATCTGCCGCCTTGTGCTGGCGCAAAATAGTCACCCACATACGACTGCAACACCTGTATGCTTTTTCCAAAAGCGTTTAAATCACGCTCAACCAATGCTGGCATCGCTTGCATCAACACATGTCGACACAAATGCGCTGCCAGATTTTCTGGAAATACAGGCAGCGTTTTAAAAGCTTCTACCTCTTCCTTGCCGTGCACACCAGGGCAACTGGTGTCAGTAATTAACAAAATACGCCAATCTTCAGGAAAATCATAACGCGCTAACAATGGCGGCACACTTGACTCTGGTGCATCAAAAGCACGTCCGCCATCAATTAACAGCCCACCAACATCAAAAGCCGCAATGCCAATTCCAGAACGCCCACCTCGACCAGTGAGCGTTGAAATCTGCGCAGTATTCAAACCCAAGCCATACAACTGACTAATTGCAGTGCCTATTGCTAACGCCATTTGTGTACCAGAGCCCAAGCCTGCGTGTTCTGCAATATGTTGTTGTATATTTAATTGCAAACCACCATCAATCTTTAATTTATGCGTAAACTGCTCAGCAATTGCTGATGCACGTTCGATAATCATTTGCGGCACGCTATCCTCTGCAGTAACCATTAACTTTTGAAACAGCTTAACGCTTAAATCTACGCATAAACTTAAATCTGTATTGGGTGATGCCAAACTTAAGCCTATGCTGCCAAACTTGCGCCCGAGCCCACCATGTAAATCAAAAAAACCCATGTGCAAGCGCGCAGAGCTCACTACTCTTACGATAGAAGCTGTTGCACTTGTATTTTTAGTATTGGCACTTTTATGCATTATTTGATTAATTATCCTACAAAAAAATTATCTTCAATTGCCTGAAAAGAGCTAGCTTTGCTTAGCTCTTATTGCTTTAATTACAGGGTTCTTCCTACCTTGATGACAGGCATGCTTATTATTTGAGTACATTTTAGCCTCAACTTTAGATTTTCTGGTGACAACACACGCTTATTTAGGCAAAATACTATATAAGTTAAAAACAATTCTTCCAAATTAATCAATAAGCCTCAATTAGTCTGAATAAATAATCGATCGCTTTAACGTATTTGGAAGCTTGTACCTTAAATAAACAAGTGCAAGCAAATAAACTAGTACAGTAAAATTAATTTGAACACATACATCTAACACCAAGGAACACTATGTCAGTCCATGTTATTCCATTCGAACACTTAAGAAACGTAGACGTACCTTCAGTTGGCGGTAAAAATGCTTCTTTAGGTGAGATGATTTCACAATTAAGCGCCAAAGGTGTGCGCGTGCCGACTGGCTTCGCCACGACTGCAGATGCTTATCGTGAGTTTTTAGCGCAAGATGGCTTGGATAAAAAGATTAATGATTTACTCGACAAACTAGATGCAGACGATACGCAAGCTTTGGCTAAGTGCGGCACGCAGATTCGCGCTTGGATTATGGAAGCCTCTTTCCCAGCTGCGCTGGATAAAGCCATTGCAGAAAACTATGCGATTTTAACTGCGAAATCTGGCACTGGCGCTACCTTTGCTGTGCGCTCATCCGCCACAGCTGAAGATTTGCCCGATGCTTCTTTTGCAGGTCAACAAGAATCTTTCTTAAACATTCAAGGTTTAGACCATATTCTGCATGCAATCAAAGAAGTATTTGCTTCTTTATACAACGACCGTGCGATTTCCTACCGTGTGCATAAGGGCTTTGTACATGCTGACGTCGCATTATCTGCAGGCGTACAGCAAATGGTGCGCTCTGATATTGGCTGTGCTGGGGTGATGTTCACCATTGATACCGAATCTGGCTTTAGAGATGTCGCGTTTATTACCTCTTCTTATGGCTTAGGTGAAACCGTGGTGCAAGGGGCGGTGAATCCTGATGAGTTCTATGTGCATAAACCATTACTCGCAAAAGGTAAACCTGCCATTGTGCGCCGCACTATGGGCTCTAAACTCATTAAAATGGTGTTTTCTGATGCTACACAAGCTGGCAAATCAACCAACACGGTAGATGTGGATCCAGTTGATTCTGACCGCTATTCATTATCTGATGCAGATATTTTAGAGTTAGCTGGTTATGCCATGACCATTGAGTCGCACTACGGTTGCCCGATGGATATCGAATGGGGCAAAAATGGGGTTGATAACAAACTGTATATCTTGCAAGCACGTCCAGAGACGGTAAAATCGCAAGAGTCGACAAAAAGTACTACTGAGTCTTATAAATTACAAAAACACTCCGCCAAACCTTTAGTAGCTGGCCGTGCAGTGACGCAAAAAGTGGGTGTTGGCCCAGTTAGAATTGTCTTAGATCCCGCGCAAATGCATGAAGTGCAACCTGGCGATGTATTAGTTGCAGATATGACAGACCCCAACTGGGAGCCAGTGATGAAGCGCGCCAGCGCACTGGTGACGAATCGTGGTGGCCGTACTTGCCACGCGGCGATTATCGCACGTGAATTAGGCATTCCTGCGATTGTGGGTTCTGTAAACGCAACCGATTTACTGCGCGAAGGTGAAATTGTGACCGTTTCATGCGCAGAAGGCGAAACTGGTTTTGTGTATCACGGCGCACTCGATTTTGAAGTAAGCACCCAAACCAACAGCGCACTGCCCAAACCGCCTTGCAAAATCATGATGAACGTTGGCAATCCTGACATGGCATTTAGTTTTGCACAGATCCCGAATGATGGCGTTGGCTTAGCGCGCCTAGAGTTTGTGATCAATAATATGGTGGGCATACATCCAAAAGCAATTTTAAACATGGGGGCGATGCCTGCGGCCATTCAAGCAACGATTAAAAGCCGTGCGCGTGGTTATGCAAACCCAAAACAATTTTATATTGATAAAGTGGCCGAAGGCGTGGCGACGATTGGCGCAGCGTTTTACCCAAAACCAGTGATTGTGCGTACCTCTGACTTTAAATCAAATGAGTACAAAAAACTGGTCGGCGGTGATATTTACGAGCCAGATGAAGAAAACCCAATGATGGGCTTCCGTGGTGCTGCGCGCTATATGGCAGAAGATTTCCAAGAATGCTTTGCGATGGAATGTACGGCCATGAAAAAAGTCCGGGACGAAATGGGCTTAACCAACGTCGAGCTGATGATTCCGTTTGTACGCACACTAGAAGAAGCAAAAGCTGTCACTGAGATTATGGCAAAAAATGGTTTAAAACGTGGCGAAAACGGTTTGCGTTTGATTATGATGTGTGAGATTCCATCAAACGCATTATTGGCAGAAGAGTTCTTAGAATATTTTGATGGCTTCTCGATTGGCTCAAACGACCTGACTCAATTAACACTGGGTGTAGATCGTGACTCTGGCATCATGGCTACCAGCTTTGACGAACGTAATGACGCTGTTAAAGTATTGTTAAAAATGGCGATTAGCACCTGCAATCGCTTAGGCAAATACGTGGGCATTTGCGGTCAAGGACCATCTGACCACCCTGATTTTGCTGAGTGGCTTGTAGCAGAAGGTATTCAATCAGTCTCACTCAATCCTGATACAGTCATTGCTACTTGGCAGCGCCTGACTAAAAAATCATGATTGCCGTACTGGCAATGATTAACTAAAGAATACCGTGCAAGTCGAACGCACCGTATTTTTTATTTCTGATGGCACGGGCATCACAGCCGGTGCACTAGGCCAATTGCTTGCGCACTTTCCACAAACTAACTTTAAACAAGTGCGTTTGCCATTTACCGATTCAATACCAAAAATTGAAGACGCCAAGCAACGTATTTTAATTGCCAAGGCGGCCGATGGCATGCGCCCTGTTGTCATTATGTCACTGGGCAATATAGCGCATCGTGCGCAACTAAAAGAGGCAGACGCCTATTTTATTGACCTCTTTAACACGTTTATTGACCCACTTGGCGTAGAATTGGCGCAAGAACCACTCACGGGTAAAGGTATTGCGCATGGCGTGATGGGCGCCAACTATCACGAACGCATGGAAGCCATTAACTTCACGCTAACCCATGATGACGGCATGACGCATGGCGGCTTAGAAGAAGCGCAAGTCATTTTAATCGGCGTATCGCGCTGTGGAAAAACACCTACCAGTATCTATTTAGCCATGCAGTTCGGTGTAAAAGCGGCCAATTACCCGCTTATCCCCGAAGACTTTGAACGCAATAGCTTGCCAGAAGTATTATCAAAATACACGGATAAATTATTTGGCCTCACCATTAAGCCAGAACGTTTACACTCGGTGCGAAGTGAACGCAGACCTGACAGCTTTTATGCTTCACTTGAGAACTGTCGCTCTGAAATCGCCATTGCAGAACGCTTGATGAGTAAAGCACACGTGCCTAGTGCCGACTCTACCAGCCGCTCAATTGAAGAGCTTTCTGCCATCATCCTACAAAAAATTCGCCAACCAGTTAAATAAAAACCTGTCAAACAGTCCATACTCGCAGTAAGCCAAGCCCTGCAAAAATCGCGATTAGCAACATAATGTTAGGTTTGAATTTAAATAAAACTATTCCTGCCATAAAAATCGCTAGCCCAGAAACCGCATCTATACTGCCTTCCAGACCATGTGGCCACATAATATGTTGCGCAAAAAACACTGCCAAACTTACAATAACACCTACAACAGAGGCAGTAATCGCAGTGAGTGGCGCAGTCAACTTAAGGTTGTTTTGTGTGGATTCTATAAACGGTGCGCCAACAAAAATAAAAATAAATGAAGGCAGAAAAGTAAAAAAAGTGACTGTACATGCTGCCAGCACACCCGATAACAAAGGGTTTTGAATAATATCGTGCGACCATCCGCCAACAAAGCCCACAAACGCTACTACCATAATAAGAGGGCCTGGCGTAGTCTCGCCCAAAGCTAAACCATCCATCATCTGCGCAGGTGTTAACCATTGAAAATGCGTAACAGCCCCTTGGTACACATAAGGCAGCACCGCATACGCCCCGCCAAAAGTGAGTAATGCTGCTTTAGTAAAAAACAACGCCATTTGCGTATAAACCGCATCCCAGCCATAAATCACGACTAATAAGACCACGCCTACTAACCAAATGATTAAACCAGCTAGTAAAAACCCACATAAGCGACGTAAATTAAAAATGGCATGCATAGGTGTTGGCGTATCATCATCTATGACAGCTTTTCCGTAATTTTTTTGGCTTGCAGCATGGCCAGCACTCACAAACCAAGCTGGATAATATCGATTGACCAAAAAGCCAATCATGGCCGCACTTGATACAATCAAAGGAAATGGTACTTTGAATATGGTAATTGCTAGGAACGAACAGACCGCAATCACCCACAATGCTTTGTGCTTAAGAGCTCTAGTGCCTATTCTATAAGCGGCAAATAGCACAATCGCCACCACAGCAGGTTTAATGCCATATAACACCCCAGCGATTGCTGGCAAATGTCCAAAACGCATATAAATAAAGCTTAGCAACATTAAAATCAATAGCGAAGGCAACACAAATAAACCACCAGCAATAACGCCACCCCAAGTACGGTGCATGAGCCAACCGATATAAGTCGCCAACTGCTGCGCCTCTGGGCCTGGCAATACCATGCAATAATTCAGTGCGTGTAAAAAGCGTTTTTCAGAAATCCAGCGTTTATTCTCAACCAAATCATGGTGCATGATAGCAATTTGCCCAGCAGGCCCGCCAAAGCTAATAAAGCCGAGTTTAAGCCAATACCAAAACGCTTGTTTCATTGTCGGGGCAACTAACTGAGACGAGGCTTGTAGAGACTCAACTGTTTGATTCATATCACTATCAAATAAACGGGAAGCTTTGCATCATATCTAAAAATCTGTTTTATATACATAACTGATTTGCATCCCCACCATAAATTTATGTATTGGCAAAAATTGTCATAAAAAATGCTATATGTGCCCACTATGATAACGCTTTAGACGCAGCTATCGAAAGTCTAGTTTTAAACATCATTAGTACAAAATAGTGTAAATAAATTAATTATATCAATTGGTTAAAGTGTTTTACCATTTTAAATTTTTAAACAATAACTCACTTAAATAGTTTCTCAAGACAAATCAAACCAACAGCAGCCATTAAAGATATCGTCACTTTAGACGTTATGAAATACATGTAGTTAATTTTGAAAAGTAATAGTTTTAAAGATCAATTTTATATTTTTGTTAACTATAAAAATTGGCATGCAAAGTGCTTAATAAATATTACAGCTTAATGAACGACTAATAACAAATTTTAGAGAAAGGTTTCATATGTCAAACACAACAAAAGCAAACCCAGATAAAATTAAATTACTAGACCAAATGCTAGAAGATATCGCGGGTGATGAATTTGAAGAATTTGATGAAGGCGAAGATGGCGCAAGTGCGGACTTTAAACGCCATTCTCTAGAGGAAAATTTAGACTTTTTTGATACAACGCACTAACTATCGATTATTGAGATTTATATAATTAATTACGCTCTTAGTTTTAATTAAACGCTGGGCTTTATATTTTTTATAAAGTTAAGCGTCACATACCAAACTCTGCAGCCAAATAAACATGTAACTAAAACATGTCTTGTTCTAACGCTAATTGCAGATATTAAGTAACCAAACGCAAAACCACCCCTGATTCACCTTTTGGAATCCAGACTTCAACTCCAGTGTTAAACTTCTAATATTTAAGTTTAACTAACCAGTGCTATTAATTGATTATTAATAAAATAATACTTTTAATTTACAACAATTTATTACAAAATTCTTAGTGAAAATTACTAGACTTCATGCAATAATTCGCACAGTTAATATTTAGTTATTTAATTACACTTCTATATAATTATTTTTGGAGAATCAATTGAAAGTTAGTAAATTATTAAGCAATTTTGGTTTAATTTGCGCAGCCATGCTAACGCAAGTAGCATTTGCGGAATGCAACACAGTCGGGATGATGGGTGGCTGCGTGCCAGCGGCTGGTATGGTAGACGTTCCTACTCACATGAAATCACAAATTACAAACCGAGTAATTCCTCAAAAAACAAGTAAGCCTGTAGCTCAAACCAACACTACTTCAGCTAGCAAGAAAAGCGGCAATACAAATATTGCTATCGCTAGCTCTACGCAAACAGCCCTCAAGTAAAAAACTGGGACTAATAAAAAGGGTGCCAACTTAGGTTGGCACCCTTTTTATTTGCAATCCTTAGTCAGCGACACAAAACTATTTTTGCAGTATTGAGCCGATTTTGAGTTAAGGCAACAAATTCGTTACATCCTAAAGCTTTAATCAGAATCATCAGATGATGAGCAATCGAGTGAACTTGAATTTTCATTCTTTTCAAATCCACTTCGCTCTAATTGCAATCTATATTCGCAGGTGGGTAGATGGCCATCTAATTTACCATTAACTCTAGTTGTCACTACTTTGCAAAAAGCACATCGGTAAGTATAAGTCTGTCCTTCTACGTGCTCTTGAGGGTAGTCTATGTAATATGGTTTTTTCATATGTTAATTAAACACCTTAGAGAAAATATTTTCTACATCTTTTTACATAGCTGTAAATTACTCTCTAAGTACTTTTCAACTGTATGGGGCGGAAAACCTTACTTCTGGCGGAGAGCGAGGGATTCGAACCCTCGACAAGGTTGCCCCTGTGCCACCTTTCCAGGGTGGTGACTTAAACCGCTCATCCAGCTCTCCGAGTGGTTCATTGCAGGCGCGAATTATATACGACCCCGCTGATGAAATACAGCCAAACTATAGTGACATAAAACAATCAAGCTTTAAGAAAATAGGTATTTACTTCGCCTTTTCCTTTAACTTCTATCAACCCACGAGACTTAAACTTGTGTTTTGCTTTTAGTAATTGATACGTAAAGTCGCTTACTTGTATCGTTCCAGGTAAACCCGTTTTCTCCATACGGCTCGCCATGTTGACAGGATCTCCCCAGATATCATAAGCAAACTTGCTGGTGCCTATCACGCCAGCGACCACAGGCCCGCTGCTAATACCTATACGCATTTCCAAATCTTTACCTGCTTGTGCATTAAACGCAGCCAATTCTTGCTGCATCTCTAGAGCCAACTGTGCAATTACAGAAGCATGATCATCCCGCGTTGCTGGTGCGCCACCAACCACCATATATCCATCGCCTATCGTTTTAATTTTTTCCAAGTCATGATGATCAGCCAGCGCATCAAAGCGCGAAAATATCTGACTTAACAAATCTACCAACTCAGCAGGCGGCATAGAAGCTGTGATTTTAGTAAATCCTACAATATCCGCAAACAAAATAGTCACTTCTTCATGACTATCCGCTATACGCATATCATTATCTTTTAATCTGTTTGCTATCGATTTTGGCAGAATATTTAAAAGTAGCTTTTCTGATCTTGCTTGTTCCAAACCCAACTCATGCAAAGTGCGTTCTTTTTGACTTTGAAAATAAAACATCACTGCATACAAAATACAAGCGACACCCATAATATTCATTAAAAAGAATGTATCTTTAATATGCGTCGGTATTGGTAAAGAGTTACCAACAAACATATAGTTGAGCTTCCAAGAAAGCCCTGATAATAAGGTGAAAAGCATAAACCAAGGGGTCGATTGTCTTGTACCTAAAATCATTAGCGCGCCGATAGGCGACAATATCGCCCAAATCGCGATGCCACTAGAAGCCTCGTAGCCGCCAATTGCCCATTGCATAAAAAATGGCATGACCAGCAACATGACTAATTGAGTAAAAGTAAAATATTCGTAGCGCTTGCTACGATAAAACACTAACAAGCTCGCGTATGAAACAATGATGTAAACGTAGGGAACAGCTGCCATTAAGGCATAGCCTTCACCCAAGCCAGAAAGTGTATATATCCAAAAAATACACACTAGGCTTTCAGCAAATACCAAAATCGTTAATATTGCCTTGCCTAGTGTAGAATCAGATGGGCGACTGATACTGTTCCAAAACTCTCTTGTTGTAATACCAAACGTGGTAGGTGAATCAGCCATAAATCAAAGATTGTTCCTGCAAAAGATATTATTGGTGTGCATTAATTCGCAAACTATATCGTAAGCGCTTAATATCCGCTATAACTGCCTCAATAAAAATTGAAAAATAAGCATTCGCTATACTTGATTTGTATACAACTAAGGTTTATTGTTTATAGCAGGCTTATTACCAAAACCCTAATATTAATAAGGGTTTAAGTTAAATTTAAGCTGGCTTTTAAGTACCATAAAAAATAAAACTATGTAATGCGGTTTGGAAGGTAGAAATACTACATATTCACCAGAAAATCTAGAGGAGTTAGCATGAGTTTGGATACACTAAAAGGTCTTGGCGTAAAACATCCGTACAAAGCCAAGTATGATAATTACATTAACGGCAAGTGGGTTGCGCCAGTTGATGGTGCCTATTTTGATAATGTGAGTCCTGTAACAGGCAAAAATTTTTGCCAAATTGCACGTTCAACAGAGAAAGATGTGAATTTAGCATTAGATGCTGCACACGCTGCTAAAGATGCTTGGGGCAAAACCTCATATGCAGCCCGCGCGATTATTTTAAATAAAATCGCTGATGCGATGGAAGCCAACTTAGAAGCTATCGCCATTGCGGAAACCATTGATAACGGCAAACCACTGCGCGAAACCACTTATGTCGATATTCCTTTAGCAATAGACCACTTCCGTTATTTTGCAGGTTGTATCCGTGCACAAGAAGGTTCTGTCTGTGAAGTCGACGAAACAACCGTGGCGTATCACTTCCACGAACCATTAGGCGTGGTTGGTCAAATTATTCCATGGAACTTCCCAATTCTGATGGCGGTATGGAAACTGGCTCCAGCATTGGCTGCTGGTAACTGTATCGTGTTAAAACCAGCAGAGCAAACGCCAGCGTCTATTATGGTGTTACTAGAATTTATCGGCAGTATATTGCCAGCGGGTGTATTAAACGTGGTGAATGGATTTGGTTTAGAGGCTGGCAAACCGCTCGCCAGCTCAAAACGCATCGCAAAAATTGCATTTACAGGTGAAACCTCAACAGGTCGCTTGATTATGCAATACGCCTCACAAAACTTAATTCCTGTGACTTTAGAATTAGGCGGCAAATCACCTAACATCTTCTTTGAAGACATCATGGATGCTGATGATGCTTACTTCGACAAAGCCATTGAAGGCTTGGTGTTATTTTTGGTCAACCAAGGCGAGGTATGCACTTGCCCATCACGTGCATTGATTCAAGAGTCCATTTACGAAAAATTTATGGCGCGTGTGATGGTTCGTGTAAAAGCAGTGACGCAAGGCAGCCCATTAGACATGAACACTATGGTTGGAGCGCAAGCTTCGCAAGAACAAGTCGAAAAAATCTTAAGCTATATGAAAATTGGCCAAGATGAAGGCGCAGAACTTCTCATTGGCGGCGCACGCAAAGTACAAGACGACCCAGCAATTAAAGATGGTTTTTATATTCAGCCAACAATCTTTAAAGGCCACAACAAAATGCGTATTTTCCAAGAAGAAATTTTTGGGCCAGTGTTATCTGTGACTACGTTTAAAGACGAAGCTGAAGCCTTAGCCATAGCAAATGATACACTTTATGGCTTAGGTGCTGGCGTTTGGTCGCGCAATGGCAACCGCGCATACCGCATGGGCAAGGCCATTCAGGCTGGTCGTGTATGGACAAACTGTTACCACCTCTACCCTGCTCACGCAGCATTTGGTGGCTACAAACAATCTGGTATTGGCCGTGAAAATCACAAAATGATGCTCGACCATTATCAACAAACCAAAAACTTACTGGTAAGTTATAGCGAGAATAAACTAGGCTTCTTTTAATTAAAAAGTTTAGCTGGTGATGAAACAGGGCGAGGTAATCCTCGCCCTTATTGTTTCTAGCGTTTGCTTTGGAGTAGTATTAGCATTTGAGGAGCAGCAAAATAATGGGCGACGTTCAAGCAGCAGCAAAAGTTACGCGCGTTGACAGCACAGAAGCCGCCAACCAACTGATTGACCAACTGCGCGCCAAATATGGCGAACTGATGATTCATCAATCTGGTGGCTGTTGCGATGGCAGCACGCCCATGTGTTTTGGCAAAGGTGAGTTTTTACTTGGTGACTCTGATGTACAACTGGGTGAAGTGCACGGCGTAGGTTTTTACATGAGCGAGAGCCAATTCGCCTATTGGGAACACACGCACTTAACGCTAGATGCAATCCCTGGCATGGGGGGCCAATTCTCTTACGATAACGGTACCGGCATGCGTTTTCACATCCGTTCACGGCTATATTCTGACGAAGAATGGGCTTATTTAGAAAAGCACCCGGTTAAACTTTGTGGTTGACGAACTTAAGCTGTAGCAGCTTTGACCCCTATATCGAAAATTAAACGACAGACTTTTCTAGCGCTATACAAAACGGCTCAGGCATCGCAATGCCGTATCCTTGAACAAAGTCCACACCAATTTCTTTTAAAATATCAATAATTTCGGCATTTTCGACAAACTCGGCTATCGTTTTAAGCTCCATTACATGGCCAATGTTATTAATAGACTCCACCATTGCTCGATCGATATCGTCATTGACTATCGCTTTTACAAACATCCCATCTATTTTTAAATAATCCACTTCTAAATTCTTTAGATAACCAAATGAAGATAAGCCACTACCAAAATCATCTAGAGAGAAGCGGCAACCAAACGCGCGTAAAATTTGCATAAAATGACGTGCTTTATCAAGATTGGTAATAACAGCTGTCTCAGTAATCTCAAAACAAATGCGATTTGGATTAATTGCAACTTTATTTACCTGGTCTATCACAAACGCTAAAAAACTATCATCTGAAAGGGTTTGCCCAGAAAGATTGATAGCACAGACATAAGGGAAATCATTGCCCTTAGCAGCTAGAATTGAAAAGGTCTCAGCAACCACCCACCTATCAATTTTTGGCATAAGCTTGTAGCGCTCGGCAACTGGTAAGAAAACACCTGGCGGATACAACTTATCGCCCTCACCTTTCATTCGAATCAAAATTTCGTAATGAGGCTCACTGCCAATAAGACTTTGTATGCGTTGCATATATAAAACAAACTGATTGTTTTCTAAACTTAAATTAATACGTGATAGCCACTCGGCCTGCTGAGAGTGTTCTTTTAATTCGCCTACTTTCGGAATATATTGCTGGATGCGATTACCACCAGAATTCTTTGCTTTATAACATGCAGCATCTGCAACAGCGAACAACTCATTTAAGGTGAAAGATTGGTTTGGTGAAATCTCAGTCAGGCCAATACTAGCGCCGACCGTAAATATTTTATTCTCATACTTAAAGCGATAATCTACGACTAAAGCAAGAATATCATTCAGAATCAATTGTGCTTTATCTAAACTGCATCCCATTAGCAAAATAGCAAACTCATCACCACCGAAACGTGCAAACGTATCAGCGCTACGCATATTTGCTTTAAGCTCGCTAGAGATTTGTTTTAACAGTGCGTCGCCAGCCACGTGCCCAGAGGTATCATTGACTATTTTAAATTGATCTAAATCTATATATGCAAGGCAATGTGTGCGGTTTTGAGCAACAGAATCATCTATTGCCTGTTGCACCTTGCGCTCAAACTCATAACGATTAACAAGTCCAGTCAATAAGTCATGGCTTGCCTGATAAGACAATTGTTTAGAAAGAATACGCACCGAGGTCACATCATGCAAAACAGTGACTGTGCCAAAAAAAACACCATTCTTATCATGTAAGCGAGATGTTGATTTGTTAATGACAAACGCATTCCCATCAGCGCGCACTAAGGTTACTTCCTCAATTATGCTACCTGCATCAATTAACCAACCACTATCTATAGGCGTAAGTTTGTCTTCTGACACCAAATGAACTACAGATTCTAATGTTTTACCACTTACCTCACCAGCAACCACCTCTAAGAGACGCTCGGCAGCACCGTTCAAATAGGTAAGTTTGGCGGAATCATCACATGTAATCACAGCATCAGCGATTCCAGAGAGTGTTGAAAGCGTAATTTGTGAGCGGCTCTTTTCTAAATCCAATGCATATAATGATTCGTCAAGGCGCCCGAGCATTGCGTTAATGCCCTGACCAAGACTTGCAATTTCATCTTGACCTTCTACATTTTCAATACGGCCTATTGGAAAAGTTAAACCACCAATATTTTTAACGCTGCTATACAAACGTTGTAATCGTTTCAAAACAACTATATCTACCAACCAGCTGTAAAGCAGCAAGAGCAAGCCAACCAAGCCAGCACTCCAATATAAAAAACTTAAACTCGCATTACCTTGCTTAAATATTTCACGATCATCTTCCACACGTAGAATAAGGTTCTCAACGCCTTTAATATCCTTAATCGTTTTGAATCCCGCTATTTTATTTTCATTTAAGGGTCTTACTTCAGTAGTATCATGAAGTAGCAATTGTGGAGTGGTAGACGGCTCTGGATGCTGAATATATTGAACTTTTAGACTAGCGTCTAAGATTTTACCAATATGTGCGATGAGCGCCTGATCTAGCAACCTCACCATAATAAGGGTGCCGCGCCGACTTTTTGTGAGTTCACTATCTCGTATATCAAAAGCTGCGACTACATTTACCCCTTCAGAAGTCCAAAGCAAACCTGAGACAAAATCCTTTTGGGGGTTTACAAGAACGCCACCTCGACTGACTGACTGCTGCAGCTCTGCGGGGATATGCCAAGGCTCGCCCGTAGTAAAATCCACTCCCTTTTTAAAAATAATTTCACCCTCAAGATTAACGATGATAATCGCATTTATTTTAAGGTTGCTATAGGTGGTATCGTTGAGATTAGACTCAATGTAGTTTTGGTCGCGATTTTCTATAAAATCATAAGTATCGTTCCAATGGGCATAATCACGCGTAACACTGCTTAATTGTTCTGATTGCTCATTTAGCAAACTTTCAGCACTGGTTAATTGAATTAATGTTTTGTGTTTTTCTAGTTGCGAATACCCTTGCAATAAATTTTCTTTCACTGCAAAAAACGAAAAACCAAATAGCAACAAAGCTGCGATTGCTATAAACATCAGCAGCTTAAACCGTAATCCCGTAAACTTTCTATTCATCTACAATCTCTCTCTTGGTAATAGCTCGCTTTTGGTGACTAAAGCAAGATATGCACCACTTCCCAACTAAAAAATAATTAAATTAGTTTTTCGGCAAGCATTCTAAATGATAGAGCAATTAATGCGATGGCTAATAAATAACTGTGAATTAGAAACCTAAACTATCTAGCAAGTCATCTACCTGTTCTTGACTAGCCACCACATCTACTGCTTTTTCAAGGTTAACTTGTGGTCCGTTCATGAGCCCTGTGTCCGCCTCTTTTTTGTTAACGGCTGGTGAAAAATCAACCAAAACTTGTACTAATTGTTTTTCCAAGTCTTGCGCTAAACCAGTAATTTTTTTGATTACTTGACCAGTTAAGTCTTGAAAGTCTTGCGCCATCATAATTTCCATGAGCAACTCTTTAGTTTCAGCGGTATTTTTCTCTGTTAGTGCCAAAAACGTCAGGGTTTCATCAGTGGCTTGGTTGTATTCACTTTTAAGTGAAGGCTTTGCCAACATCTCTTTCCAGCGTTTATCTAGCGTTGCTGCACCAGTCGCTAATTCTGTCTGTAGTGGTATTGCAGCGTCTGTCGCGTTCAACACGCGCTCTGCGGCTTGCTCTGTCATTTTTGCAACATAATTTAATCTATCTTTTGCATCTGGAATTTCAGATGCCACTTGCTCTAACATTTTATCAAAACCCAAACCACTTAAATTATCATGTAATGCCCGTGTAACATGGCCAATACGGTTGAGCATATCGTCATTTTGCGTCATCACAGAAATTACTTGTGTTTGTTTTTTATTTTTTTCAACAGAAGCGCTTTTCATACTTAAGCCACCGCCTTTTCAAGCTTCTCGAATATTTTTGCTAGTTTTTCATCCAAAGTGGCGGCGGTAAAAGGTTTAACAACATAGCCATTTGCCCCTGCTTGTGCTGCCGCAATAATGTTTTCTTTTTTTGCTTCTGCTGTGACCATTAATACTGGAATTGAGGCTAATGATGGATCAGCACGTATTGTTCGCAACAATGTTAAGCCATCCATGTTTGGCATGTTCCAGTCTGAAACAACAAATTCAAAATCACCACCTTTAAGTTTACTTAGCGCGACGACACCATCTTCAGCTTCATCAACGTTAGTGTAACCAAGCTCTTTAAGTAAATTGCGGACAATTCTGCGCATGGTAGAAAAATCATCTACAACAAGAAATTTAGTGTTTGGGTTTGCCATGTGTTACTCCGTTACATTAATTGTTTATTAACATTAGCTACCAGCTTAAGTTCACTGGTAATAATTCAAAATACCTTATAATTCACTATCGGCAAAATTTATGAAAGCTTAAGCTATGAATTAATTAAACCTTTGTCTATCAAAATTACCAGTAGTCGTTTCTAGATACTACTCGCGTAAAGCGCGGTCGACCTGTTTATGGCTACACACGCATAGCGCGGTCGCTATTGGCAGTTAAGTACGCTAATGCGAGCTTGGGCAAATCATTCAGATGTGCCACTTCATGCACGCCACCTTGCGCAACAGCCTCTCTAGGCATGCCGTAAACCACACAGCTCTCTTCATTTTGTGCAAAGTTGTGTGCGCCGGATTCTTTCATATTTAGCATACCTGCAGCGCCATCTTTTCCCATACCCGTTAAAATCACCCCAATCACGTTTTTACCACCAAAATTTGCTGCTGAATCAAACAGCACATCCACAGATGGCTTATGACGGCTCACTGGCGGGGCATCACTTAACTGTGTCACGTAATTAGCACCACTTCTAGCCAATAATAAATGCTTATCGCCAGGTGCAATATAAGCGTGTCCTGGCAAAATACGCTCGCCGCCCTCCGCTTCTTTGACCGATATTTGGCAAAGCGAGTCTAGGCGGTTTGCAAATGACTTAGTGAACCCTGCTGGCATGTGCTGCGTAATTAAAATACCTGGGCAATCCGATGGCATTTGCAGCAAAAATGCTTTAATGGCCTCCGTGCCGCCTGTAGAAGCGCCTATGATAAGCAATTTTTCACTACTAATCAGCGGGTTGTGTAACATTGTTGGCGCAGCGACCGCACCATTTTTTTCTAAAGACTGGCGTGGCAATGAAGCAATTTTAGCCTGCGCTGCCGCACGAATTTTATCTGTAATAATGTCAGTGTATTCGCGCATTCCCTCAGTAATCGACATTTTAGGTTTGGTCACAAAATCAATTGCACCAAGCTCCAACGCACGCATGGTGATTTCGTTGCCTTTTTCAGTTAAGGTTGAAACCATCACCACTGGCATTGGGCGCAAGCGCATTAACTTCTCTAAAAAATCCAAGCCATCCATTTTTGGCATTTCAACATCAAGTGTCAGCACATCAGGATTAAGCGCCTTTATCATGTCGCGTGCGATTAATGGATCTGGCGCTGCGCCGACCACTTGCATATCATTCTGACTATTGATAATTTCAGTTAATAGGCTGCGAATCAGCGCGGAATCATCAATGACTAATACTTTTATTTTCATTTGTCATTCCCAATATACATTTCTAACCTATTTAAACGAAGACAAGGCGGATGGTCGCAAGCAGTACACCTAGTACGGCAAGACCAGTCAACACTGTATTCGTTTAAATAGGTTCGAAATTGGCTAGAACAAATCAATTTCACCACCCACATCATTGGTTTTAAGCTTGCTTGCGTAATCATTCTCACGCTCAAAGAGGGTATTGTTATTAAGTTTCATGAGTTTCTTCACTAATACTTTGCCATTTTTTGGAAAGAAATAAACTTTACGCGGGTAAATATCCAGCAAATCCTCACCCGTCACGCGAATACGCTCGTCCTTCAAAAACTTCTTAACGAACTCAGCATTACGCGTGCCTACTAAAGTTGTCGTAAAACTTTTTAACACGTTACCACCACCAAAAATTTTGGCTTCTAAATTTTCTCGCCGCGCACCGTTGCGCAACAACTGGTTAATCAACACTTCCATGGCATAAGTACCGTAGCGCATAGATTCTGAAACAGGGTTATCTTTGTCTGCGCCAGTACCATCTGGCAACATAAAGTGATTCATGCCACCTATGCCAGTGATACTATCGCGTATACAAGCAGAAACACATGACCCCAATACGGTCACAATCACCATGTGTTTATCGGTATAGTAGTATTCGCCTGGTGCAATTTTTGCCGCATTACAATCAAAATTGCGGTCATAATAAAGCGTGGTTGAGATTTCTTCTACAATCATGCTCATGCATGCTCTCCTCTTATATTAGCGATATTTCGCTTGGGATGATTGCCTTGTTTAAGCTCATAAACCGTTTTTCCGCGCAGACTTAACTCATTAGAAACATAAAGAAAGTTCTCAGAATGTCCTGCAAATAGCAGTGCGTTAGGTTTCATCAACGGTACAAAGCGACTTAAAATTTTAGATTGCGTTGGTTTATCAAAATAAATCATCACATTTCTGCAAAAAATGACATCAAACGGCTCTTTTAGCGCCCATTGTGGCTCTAATAAGTTAAGGGTTTGAAAGTTAATTAAGTTACGCAGCTCACTGCGTACCCTTACTGATCCTTCTTGAGCGCCAGCACCTTTTTGAAAAAATTCCTTACGTTGCTTTTCTGACAACTTAATCACGCGCTCATAGGGGTAAACCCCTTTTGAGGCGACCGCAAGTACATTGGTATCGATATCTGTTGCTATAATCTCAACGGGTGGTTTTAATGTGCCAAATGCCTCGCAAGCCGTCATGGCAATGGTATAAGGCTCTTCTCCTGTAGAAGCGGCGCTACACCAAATTTTGATAGGCTTGCTGACCTTAGCTAAATGCTCGGCAAGTATTGGAAAGTGATGCTCTTCACGAAAAAATGAAGTTAAATTGGTCGTTAATGCATTGGTAAATGCTTGCCACTCATCTGGATTGTTTTCGTTTTCAAGATTATCCAAATACTCTTTAAACGATCTACACCCAACACTACGCAAGCGACGACCTACCCGGCTATACACCATATCTGTTTTAGCTTCAGAAAGTGAGATGCCCGCGTGTTGATAGATAAGCTTACGTACTCTAGCAAAATCATTCGCCGTAAAATCAAACTCGCGGTCCTCTTGGTATTTTTCTTTAAGCATCAAAAAATCTCGTTATCGGCATATATAAAGTCGGCATATCAAAAATGCATTTTTAGCTATTTCAGCGAGAAAAATACAACATGAAAACTTTTGCAATCAAAGGGAAAAGTCGCCCTTTGATTGCATTACTTAAGTAAAAAACAAAATCAGTTAATTGTGCGCTACAGTCGAAGCGCGTGATTTCATTTGTTCTACCGCCTTATCTGCAACGTCCACAGTAGCTGGCTTTAGAAGTGGATTACGTTGTTTCATTTGCTCAATCGCTAATGAGTAAGCCAAATCTTCGGAACGTCTATTTTTTGTAGCTGCAAATGGATGCAATGCCTCTTTGTAGTGTTTTAACACTTCAGCTGCTTTTGGTTCACGTGCTACTGCACTCTTAATTGCAATCTTAGTTGCACGGTAATTCCAATCTTGAATACGGTCATCCATATCTGCATTGTGGTCAATAAACACACCGACGCAAATAAATACGTCATCAGCCTCTTCCAATGGAATCGTGCCATCTTCTACACACTCCATCACTGCCATGGCTACGCCACGTTGTGCTGGGCCAAACATTTGAACTGCTTGACGACCATCTTTAATCGTTACTTTGTTGAACATCACGGTATTTGGTTTAACCATCATGTTTGGCGCCGCAATAGCCAGTAAGCCATTTACACCTTGTTTTTGGTCGGTGAGCGTACGGCAGAATGCGGCTTCTGCTTGGCTACCGCGTGGGCCCATGACTAAGTCAATGTGCGCCACATTTTTCAAATCTAAACCTGAGCCGTCTGGACGATCTTCAATCACCAAACCCTCACCAATTAACACGCGATCAATTACAGCCATTTTTAATTCTCCTAATATCAAATTTACTACACTAAAATTTACTACCCTAGAAAACAACTAAATAAGCATTGCTCACTGATTCTTAACTTCAAAAAGCAACACTTCCACCCCCTACACCACAACTGCTTTACTCAAACTGTTATACCCATTTAGAATTAAATTACCCATTACTTACTTTTAAATATGGTTGCTCATACTTGCTTGAGCTTTCATCCAAATTAAACACACTCATGGTATTCATCAGCTCTTCTGCCTGCTCCATCAGCGATTCCGCTGCTGCTGCTGCCTCTTCAACCAAAGCGGTATTTTGCTGCGTCACATCATCCATACTGGTTACTGCATCATTCACTTGATTAATACCTGCACTTTGCTCTTGTGAAGCAGCAGAAATTTCACTGATAATGTCGGTCACACGTTGCACTGAGGTCACAATTTCTTGCATGGTGCTGCCTGCGGTTTCTACCTGACGTGTACCTTCTGTGGTTTTATTCACAGAGTCCGCAATCAGCTCTTTAATCTCTTTTGCTGCACTGGCTGAACGTTGTGCCAAATTGCGCACTTCAGCTGCTACCACTGCGAAGCCACGACCTTGCTCACCTGCACGGGCAGCTTCTACTGCTGCATTTAAAGCCAAGATATTGGTTTGGAAGGCAATGCCATCAATCACAGAAATAATGTCTTCAATTTTCTTAGCACTATCGTTAATTGCACTCATGGTAGAAACCACTTCGTTCACCACCGTACCGCCTTTAACCGCAACGCCAGATGCAGCAACCGCAAGCTGATTAGCTTGTTTCGCGTTATCTGCATTTTGTTTCACCGTTGCAGCAAGCTCTTCCATGCTAGAGGCTGTTTTCTCTAAGTTAGCGGCTTGATCTTCTGTACGGCGACTTAAATCAGAGTTGCCTTGGGCAATTTCTTTAGCCGCGGTATTAATCGCCTCTGCCGCCGATTTAACGGTGCTAATTGGCGCAACGATCATGTCTAAGGTCTCATTCATACCTTCTACAATTTTGCGGTAATCGCCTAGGTGTTTATTGGCATCGGCACGCACTGTCACACGCCCATCACGTGCTGCATTTGCAAGCATTTGCGCATCAGAATTAAGCGCTTTTAAATTACTGCGCACCTGTTCTACTGTTTCGTTAATAAAGGATTTTTTTCCTGGGAACTGCTCTAAAGGTGCATCAAAATTACCCTCACCAAACTCCTTGACGCACGCCATCGATTTTTGATTCAACTCAATTTGCCCACTCACAATTTTGTTCACGCTTTCGGCCAGTACGCAAAATTGCCCTTTAAACATATCCGCTCTCAGCATCATGTCGATATTGCCTTTTTCGTGCTCATCATTAACCCAATTCACAGAGTCGACTATGCCTTTGAGATTTCCACGAATTCTATCCACACTTTTGTTAATTAGTGCCTTCTTACCAGGAAAAGACGCTAACTCTACGGTTAAATCACCGCGACCTATTGCATCCATTACCGTGATAAGTTGAGCCTTTTCAGCCACATGTGCGCCCACCATTGCATTGACACCCTGCGCCATTTGCGCATAAGCACCTGCAAACTTGGTGGTATCGATGACTGCATCTACTTCACCCGCATCATGCTGTTCTGCCATTTGTTGCATTTCGGCGATAAAAGTTTTGATATTGCCTCGCACTTTTTCTACCGTCTCGTTAATCATGGCTTTTTTGCCAGGGAACTTCTCTAACGTAACATCAAACTCACCTTCAC
>JANNOS010000136.1:0-4100 GCA_031399315.1 Methylophilaceae bacterium
TTGGGAAGCGCTAATATATTGCCTTTGGGTGTAAATACATATACTTCATCGGGGAATAAGTCGACTTTGAAATTCTCTAAAAACTCATAAGAGTCGTCACTCTCAGTTTGAATTTCTAGCAAGCGTTGTAGCCATTGGTGCGTTTGTTGTTGCAATGCGGTTAAGCTCGCATCTGAGGTTTTATAGCGCCAGTGCGCCGCAACGCCCGCATTGGCAATTTTATGCATGTCTTCACTACGAATTTGCACTTCTATCGGTGTGCCAAATGGGCCAAATAGAGTGGTATGCAACGATTGATAACCGTTGGCTTTTGGAATTGCAATTAAATCTTTAAAGCGCCCAGGAATCGGCTTATACAAGGCATGCAAACTACCCAGCGCCAAATAACAACTTGCCGTATCTTTCACCAATACTCTAAAACCATAAATATCTTGAATTTGTGCAAGCGTGTTGTGCTTGCTCGTCATTTTGCGATACACGCTATAAAGATGTTTCTCTCGCCCCTTTACATCGGCCACGATATGCGCATCTTCTAAACGCTGTTTAATAGATTCTAGTATCTTACTAATCACCTCTTTACGGTTGCCACGCGCCACTTTAATGGCCTTGGAAATCACACGGTAACGCATCGGGTGCAAATATTTAAAGCTTAAGTCTTCCAGCTCTTGGTAGATCTGATTTAAACCTAAGCGGTTGGCAATGGGTGCGTAAATTTCTAGCGTTTCACGTGCGATGCGTTTTTGTTTTTGCAAATTCATTGCTTCCAAGGTTTGCATATTATGCAACCTATCGGCTAGTTTCACTAAAATCACCCGCACATCTTGGCTCATCGCCAGTAACATTTTGCGGAAATTTTCGGCTTGTGCGGCTAGTGCGCTTTGAAACTCGATTTTATCAAGCTTCGTTACGCCTTCAACCAAATCAGCCACTTGCTTGCCAAATGTTTGATTAATGACTGCAATTTCAACACCTGTATCTTCTACCACATCGTGCAACAAGGCAGCCAAGAGCGTAGGCAAATCTAAATGCAATTTGGCTAGAATACAAGCTACCGCAACAGGGTGTGAAATATAAGGCTCACCCGTCCTTCGGGTTTGGCCTTCGTGCGCTATCGCAGCGTAGCGATATGCCGCCCAAACTTGCTCGATATCCGCTTGGGTAAAATACTCTTTAAGTAAAAGGGTGAGTCGTGAATCTTGAGAATCTGCCGGCAACAAAGGCGGCTCGGCAGATTGAATAGTGTCGATTTTAGGTTGGTTAATGCCTAGTTTTGTCGCAGTTTTTGACATTTAGCATCATGCTGATACTTAGCACCTAATCTTACGGATGAATGCGGTTTAAAATTTCTATACCCACTTTACCCGCTGCAATTTCACGCAAAGCCAGCACAGTTGGTTTGTCTTTTTGGTTTGGGCTATGCACAAACGGATCAGACCCATTAGCCAATTGACGCGCTCTGTAAGCTGCTACCAATGTTAATTGAAAGCGGTTAGGAATTTTTTCTAAACAATCATCTACGGTGATACGAGCCATTTTTCTATCCTCTATGTTTAAGTCTTTAAGACCAAAGACTTTTAAATAAGTTTTAAGTTAGTTTTTGAATCAGCGCCTCATAGCGCTGTAACTGTGATTGCGATTTAAGTCTGGTTGCACGAAAAATTGCCATTAAATCTTGTAGTGCTATATCAAAACTATCGTTAATTGTAACATAGTCGAACTCCACCACATGACGCATTTCTTCGCGCGCCGCCGCAAGCCGCTTGGCGATTACCTCGGCGCTATCTTGGCCGCGATTATTAAGGCGCTCTTTTAAGGCCTCTACCGAAGGCGGTAATATAAATATACTAATTGCCTGTGGATAAATGGCGCGCACTTGCGCTGCACCTTGCCAATCGATTTCTAAAACTACGTCATAACCGCCCTGTAAGGCAGCATCTACGGCGCTTTGTGAGGTACCATATTTAGCACCATGCACATCAGCACTTTCTAAAAATCCACCCGCCGACAAAATTTCTAAAAATTGTGGCTCGGTGACAAAATGATAATGCACATCGCTTTGCTCGCCGGGTCGTGGCTGTCGTGTGGTATGCGAAACAGAGAGCCTAACTTGATTGTCTTTTGCTAACAATTGGCTAACCAAGCTGGTTTTACCAGCGCCAGAAGCCGCTGTGATGATAAATAAATTGCCAATTGAAGTAGTAGCGTTCATGTGACTATTTTAGTCGATTTTTAGGTTATTCGATGAAAAATGGAGTGTGATATTTTTTCTATATATGTATTTTTTATTACTCTATATTTTGAATTTGCTCGCGCATTTGTTCGATGAGCACTTTCAATTCCATCGAAATTTGGCTGGTTTCAATTGCTACCGATTTCGAACCCAGCGTATTCGCCTCGCGGTTCATCTCTTGCATTAAAAAATCTAAGCGCTTACCCGCCGCTGCGGTTGCATTTAAAATGCGTTTAACTTCTGCGATATGGCTACTTAAGCGCACCAGTTCCTCATCTACATCGATGCGTTGTGCAAACAATACCATTTCTTGGCGAATGCGCTCATCATCATTGCTGGTGTTGGCTTCGTTTAATTTGAGCGTCAATTTTTCTTGATATTGCTTAACTAAAGCAGGCATCATGGGTTTTACTTTTGCCACATGCTGCTCTATCTCTGCGAGGCGTTCTAAGATAATGGTTTTTAGTTTTGCACCTTCTCGTGCTTTTGCTTCTATTAAGTCTTGCAAAACCAGATTTAATACAATTTTTAAATCAGCTTCTAGCATATCGCCGTCTAATACCGCACTTGATATGACACCTGGCATTTGCAATATTTCTAACATATTGACTGGTTGCGTGTGGGGGAAATATTGTGACGCTGTTTTTGCGCTTTCAGCAATTTGCTGCAACACCGTGTGATTCAACTGTGGTGCGCTATCAGCTACGTTATTTCGCATTAAACTCAAGCGGCAATCTACTTTGCCGCGGCCAAGTTTTGCCTGAATAATTTCGCGCGTTATAGCTTCAAACTGACGCAAATTATCATCTAACTTAAGTTGCAATTCTAAATAACGATGGTTGACTGAGCGCAATTCAACCAACAAAACACCATTTGCAGTGTTGTATTCTTGCGACGCATAACCCGTCATGCTTAATATCATAGCTGTCTTTCTTAAAGTAATTCTTGATAATTGTATCAAATGCCTATGATTTTATGCGAAAATATCCAAGTTATATTACTTTGATGACTTATAATTAATGACGACTTACAATTAATTAAGCATGGCAACCAGCAAAAACCTACCGTTACCAATCGGCTACATACTACAAGACTACATTATCACTAAAGTCTTGAGTTCTGGCGGTTTTAGTTTTGTGTACCTTGCACAAGACATGGACAAAAATATTGTTGCCATTAAAGAATATATGCCGACAGGCTTAGCCCTGCGTGAAGAAGGCGCAACCATATTACTGGGCTCGGATGACGATGCCGCGAGTTTTAAACATGGCCTGAAATGTTTTTTTGAAGAAGGTCTAGCACTCGCTAAGATTGACCATAAAAATATCGTACGTGTAACGAATTTTTTTAGAGAAAACAACACTGTTTATATGGTGATGCAATACGAGCGTGGCAAGTCGCTACAAGATTACATACTTTCCCAAACTGAGCCTGTAAATGAAAACTTTGTAAGACGTGTATTCAGCGAACTACTCAATGGTTTGCGCGAAGTGCATACACAAAAGCTATTACACCTCGATATAAAGCCTGCCAATATCTATATCCGCTTAGATGGCACGCCTGTGCTATTAGATTTTGGCTCTGCACGCCAAACACTCACGCAAGTGCAATCCAAATTATCGCCTAGCTATACACCAGGCTTTGCGCCGCCCGAGCAATATTTTGAACGTAAACAATTGGGGCCTTGGAGTGATATTTACAGTGCAGGTGCTAGTATGTATTCGTGCTTAGTGAGATCAGCCCCAATAGCTGCTAATCTGCGTGTAAAAGATGACCCATTAATGCCAGCAGTTAAAGTAGGTAAAGGCATTTATAGCGAAGAGTTACTAAAGATTATTGACCATTGCTTAAAATTAGACTATTTAGAACG
>JANNOS010000033.1:0-19394 GCA_031399315.1 Methylophilaceae bacterium
AGAATACCGGCCTGTCACGCCGGGGGTCGCGGGTTCGAGTCCCGTCCACTCCGCCAACAGTTTAAGTTGCTGCCATAATGATGCAACTTAATAAAAAAGCCCCGCAATTAACGGGGCTTTTTTATTATCCAAATTAAAAATTATGCTCTGCGAGGCAATATCTATGCGGGTTTCAGGGCGCTTATTTTTAATCTTTCACATTATTTTAAGAAACTTATTCTCTGCAAAGCTAATCTATTGCCTGTCACTTAAGTTATAAGCGCCACTGGCTACAACTGTTATATAATAACGCGTCTTGTAATTAAGTAATAATTTTTTAGAGAGTAAACGTATGTTAGATGCAATTCGTAAAAATACCCAAGGTTGGTTGGCAAAAGTAATTCTTACAGTCATTGCTCTTCTTTTTGTCTTGGGAGGAATAGATACCTATCTAAGCCAAATTGGCAATAACGTAGCGGTTGCCAAAGTGAATGGTGATGAAGTTTCGATTCAAGAATATGGTAATGCGATTGAAAAGGCGCGTAATTACTTGCAATCAGAAGGGCAGAAAATTGACCCAGCACTGCTAGAAAGTGCTGAGCTCAAAGAGTCTGTATTAGATGGCATTATTACGCGTCGCTTAGTCAATAAAGAGATTCTTCAGGCGAACTTTAAAATCAGTGATGAGCAATTAAGTCAGCATATTTTAGGCATGCCTGAGTTTCAAGAAAACGGAAAATTCTCTGAAGATCTTTATCAAAAAACACTGGCACAAAATAAATTAACAGCGACTAAGTTTGAAGCTGATAGGCGTAGCGAGTTATTGACACAACAAGCGCGTGATGGCTTGGCAATGCTAGTTTCTGTACCTAAAAGCGTGGCAGAACAAACTTTAAAATTTGCACATCAGAAGCGTGATGTGAGTGTGGTTGAAATTAAAACTGCACAATTTGTTAGCCAAGTTAAAGTAACGCCAGAAGACGTGAAGGCGTATTACAACTTGCATAAAGATAAATTTAAAGTACCAGAACAAGTGAAATTAGAGTTCGCGTTACTTTCTGCAGCGGGTTTGGTTTCTCAAATGACAGTTAATGACGCAGAAGTAAAACAGTTTTATGATGAAAATGTCGCAAAATTTCAAGGTGATGAACAGCGTCAAGCGAGCCATATTTTGATTGGTTTCAGCTCAGATGCTTCTGCAGAAGCTAAAGCAGCAGCAAAAGAAAAAGCGGCAGATATTCTGGCGCAGTTAAAGAAAGATCCTAAGCGCTTTGAAGCGCTTGCCACTAAATTCTCTCAAGATCCAGGGTCTGCAACTAAAGGCGGTGATTTGGGTAGCTTTGGGCGTGGGGCAATGGTGAAGCCATTTGAAGACACTGTATTTAGTATGAAAGTAAACCAAATTAGTGACTTAGTAGAGTCTGAATTTGGCTATCATATTATTAAGCTTAGCGGAGTTACTGGCCAGAGTACTTCTTTTGACAGTATGAAAACCCAAATTAAGGGCGAATTACTTTTCCAAAAAGCGCAGGCGAAGTATGCTGAATTAGCAGACGAATTTAATAATACTGTGTATGAGCAATCGGGGAGCTTGAAACCAGCTGTGGATAAGTTTGGCTTACAGTTACAAACTACTGGTTGGTTGAGTCGTGAGGATGGTAGTAAATTTTTCAAAAGTGATAAGCTAATAAACATGGTTTTTTCTGATGAAGTGCTGAAAGAAAAGCGCAACACTGAAGCCGTTGAAGTTGCTGCTAATAACCTAGTTGCAGCGCGTTTGGTGGAGTATAAACCATCTGCACCACGTACTTTTGACGAAGTCAAAGGTGGAATTGAGGCCTTGTTGAAACTAGAGCAAGCCGAAAAACTTGCCACTCAAAAAGGGGAGGCTGCTTTGCTAAAGCTTAAAGCAGGTGATGCAGAGAAAGACTTGGAATGGACGTCAGCAGTCACGGTTGATCGAAAAAATGCACAAGGTTTAACGGAAGGTGTGATGAGCCAAGTGTTTAAAATTGATGCGAGTAAATTGCCCGCATATGCGGGTTTCATGAACGGTAAAACTAGTTATACCATCGTTCAGGTGAGTCGTATTGATAATGCCTTAGCGACAGATGAAGAAGCGAAAAAAAGCGCAGAAGCTGAGTTACAGGATGCAATGGCGACTGAGTACGTGAATGCTTACGGTAAATCGCTAAAAGCCAAGAGTGACATTGTGGTGAATCGCAAGTTGCTAGAAACTAGTAGCCAGTAGATATAGTAGAGATTAAAAAAAGCCGATATACACAATATCGGCTTTTTTACATTCTAAAACAATATGCTCTGAGAGCTAATATCTATGCGGTCTACAGAGCATGTGTTTTTATTAGTCGATTTGACCTGCGGCGGTAATGTTCATGCCGCCATCGACATAAGTAATTTCACCAGTAATGCCAGAAGCTAAGTCGCTGCATAAAAATGCAGCGGCATTACCTACTTCATCAATGGTTACATTGCGGCGCAGTGCAGTGTGTTTTTCGTTAAAGCCAATCATCTTGTCAAAGTCAGCAATGCCAGAGGCTGCAAGCGTTTTTATAGGACCTGCAGACACCGCATTAACACGGATGCCTCTAGGGCCTAAGCTTTGAGCTAAATAGCGCACATTGGCCTCTAAGCTGGCCTTGGCGACGCCCATGACGTTGTAGTTAGGCATGGTACGCTCGGCACCCAAATAAGATAGCGTGAGTAGGCTACCGTTACGGCCTTGCATCATGGGGTAAGCCGCTTTTGCTAATGCAGAAAAGCTATACGAGCTGATGTCGTGCGCGATTCTAAAATATTCGCGGTTCACTGCATCTAAATAGTCACCTTCTAGCGCAACTTTTGGTACAAAAGCAAGTGAGTGTACCAAGCCATCTAAGCCATCCCAGTGTTTTGCAAGCGCTGGGAAGAGGGCGTCAATTTGTGCATCTTCTGCCACATCACATGGCAATATAATTTTTGAATCAAAATCTGCTGCCAAATCGGCCACGCGCTGTGCGTGCTTTTCCATTTGGTAGGTAAAGGCTAGCTCGGCACCTTCACGCTTCATAGCGCCCGCAATACCATAAGCAATGCTACGATTGCTGAGTAAACCTGCAATTAATATTTTTTTACCTGCTAAAAATCCCATATTCTTTTCCTATTTGCTAGAGTTGGAACGCGGGATTAATTATTTGTTAGACCCGCTACGCGGATCTAATGCATCTCTTAACCCCTCACCAAGCAAATTATACCCCAATACGGTAATTAAAATCGCCAAACCAGGGAACAGCGATAGCCACCAAGCGAACTGAATATAATCTTTGCCATCAGTAAGAATATTGCCCCAGGAAGCTTGCGGTGCTTGTACGCCCAACCCTAAAAAGCTCAAACCAGATTCCATTAAAACAGCGCCAGCCACACCTAAAACAGAGCTGACAATAATGGGTGTCAGGCTATTGGGCAATAAATGAGTAAAAATCAAACACAGATCTTTTGCACCTAAGGTTCGCGATGCCAATACAAATTCACGGCCGCTCAGGCTTAAAAACTCTGCCCGTACTAAGCGCGTGACGCCCATCCAAGAGGTAAGCCCAATCACAATCATTACATTGATAATAGAAGGCGTTAAAAAAGCGATGACAGCTAAAATTAAAAAGAAACTAGGGATAGAAAGCATGACATCGACCAAACGCATGATAAGCGTATCGACCCAGCCACGGTAATAGCCTGCAATAGCGCCTAAAATAATGCCAATGGCGGTGGAGATGCCCACCGCGACCAAACCCACTAACAAGGAAATACGGCCTCCGTAAAGCATGCGGCTGAGTACATCACGACCAAGTCCGTCGGTGCCCATCCAATGTTCAAAAGAGGGGGCGAGTAAAATGGCTTTGACGTTGATGTCATCAGGGTCATAGGGTGCAATCACTGGCGCCAACATGGCCAGCAAAAACACCAACACGATAATGACGAAGCCAGCTTTAGATAAAGGGTTTTGTAAGGCTCTTTGCAATAAGCTTTTGTTCATTGCGTTTAATCTCTCATTACGCCACGGCGCACACGTGGATCCGCCCATGCGTAGGCTAAGTCTGCAATTAAATTACCTATCAACGTTAATGCGGAGCCTATGGTCAAAATACCCATAATCACGGGGAAATCGCGCATCGTCACACTATCAAAGAATAACTTGCCCATGCCAGGAATAGCGAATATGGTCTCTGCAATGACTGAGCCACCGATTAAGCTAGGAATTGATAAACCAATAATCGTAATCAGTGGGAGCAGGGCGTTACGAAGGGCATGTGTGTACACGACTTTGTGCTCAGTTAAGCCTTTTGCTCGAGCAGTGGTGATAAAGTCTTGCTGCAACACATCTAGCATGCCGTTTTTAACAAACAATGTAATCCCAGCTAAGCCAGTAATTGAGGGAATAACGACTGGTAAAAATAAATGTGAAATGCTGTCTTTAATTTTGCCCCAAGTATCAAGCGAGTCGTAATTAATGCTGTGTATGCCTGATATTGGTAGCCAGTTATTGACTACGCCGAGCCAGTACATGAGCAATAAAGATAGCCAAAAGCCTGGGATTGAAAAGCCGATAAAATTAAATAGGGTAATCGACTTATCTTGCCAGCCCAAGTATTTACGTGCCGCAATAATGCCTAATGGTATGGCGAGTGTCAGCGTAATAATCAAACCTAAAATATTAATCATCAGCGTAATGGGTAAGGCTTCTTGAATCATGCCCTTAGTGACGTTGCCATCTTTGTCAACGGTTTGCCAAAACACAGGTTTACGATGACTCGCGAATGAATTGCCGAAATCAAGTGTAGCCATGCGCTTCATCCACAAGCCATATTGCACGATGACGGGTTTGTCTAAATTATAAAGCTCACGTAGTTTTTGGCGCGATTCTTCACTGGCTTTTGGGTTAAACGAAGCTTCATTGTTGGTGATATCGCCTGGGGCTAAGTGCATGATAAAAAATGAAATTAGGCTGATTCCAATCAATAAAGGAATCATCCATAACACGCGTTTAATGATGTAATTTAACATTTTTTATAGCTAGTTTGCACTTATTTCTGTTCTGCCAGATTCGGTTCGTCTCAATGCTTCTGGAATATACCAGTCATATGAATTCCAGCCCACGCCAGCGGGCGGAGCAGGGCTATCGATGCCTTTGACACGTTTGTGGATTGCAGTAAGGCCATAACCCGCAGATAAATACACAATTGGGCTATCTTCCAGCAAAACGCGCGCAAATTCATGATAAATTTTTTGACGTTTGTCAGGGTTAAGTTCAAGCCGACCTTGCTCTAAAAGCTTATCAACATTAGGGTTATGGTAGCCAATAAAATTAAATTGCCCTGGTGCTTGTTGGCTAGAGTGCCAAATATTATATTGGTCAGGGTCTAAACCCAAGCCCCAGCCCAACACGACCACATCGTAATCACCAGTTTTAATAAAGCGACTAATAAAGCTAGCCCATTCAATGGCGCGAATTTTGGCATCAATACCAATTTCTTTTAGCCTGCGCTGTATGAGTACGGCGGATTTTTCGCGCTCTTTATTTTGATTGGTAAGAATTTCGAAACTAAATGGCTTGCCATCTTTTTCAACAATGCCATCTCCATCGGAGTCAACAAACCCAGCTTCTTTTAATAATTGTTTAGCTTTTGCTGGGTCGTAAGGGTAGGGTTTTAGGTTAGGGTTACTCCAGCGCGTTCCTGGTTTATAGGGCGATGCGATATTAATACCTAAGCCTAAATACACGCCGTCTATAATTTCTTGTTTATCAATGGCGTAGTTAATTGCTTTGCGCACACGAATATCATCAAACGGTTTGTGTTTAAGATTAAAACCCATGTAGGTATAGCTATTGCCCAGCTCTTTGTATAGCGCTAATTTTTGCTGTAGCTCTGGCCTTGCAGGAATAATCCGTGCGTATTTAATCGGGTCTAAGCCCATGCTATCGATATTGCCAGCCATAAGCTCTAAAAATTGTGCAGACGAGTCAGGAATGATACGACTCACCAACTTATCAATTTTTGCTTGGCCAAGCACTGAGGTTTCATTGCGAGAGAGTTTTAAGTTTTCGCCATGGTTCCAGTTATCTAATTTGTAATAACTGCTGCCAATTGGGTTGCGCGCAAATGCGGTGGTATGTAAATCTTGTCCTTCTAATAAATGTTTAGGTAGTATTTGTAAACCTGCCCAGCTATCGAGTGCAGGCGCGTAGGCTTGTTCGTAGGTGACGCTAAAAGTAAGCGCATCTGGCGTTTCTGCTTTTTTAACTAATTGGAAATCTGAAGCATAAGGGCTGCCAGTCTTCTCATCAATCACAGCTTGCCAAGTCCATAGAACATCAGCACTTGTCATTGGTTTACCATCTGCCCATTTAAGATTAGGCTTAAGCTTAAATGTGATAGTTTTTTGGTCAGCAGAAATTTCCCAATATTCTACAAGTTCGCCTTCAAGGTCTAAATTCTTGTCGTACTTAAGCAGTTTGTTAAAAATATTCGATGAGATAGAGCCAGCGGCCGATTCGCCAGCGACCATATATATCAAGCCTGAAGGCTCACCCGTCATGGCGTCTATCAAGGTGCCGCCAGATTGGCTAGGGTAGGTTTTGTTTAGGGTTTTTAAATAATCACTATTAGCGTTTTGAGAAGAGTTATTACAAGCGCTTAATAGCAATAGCAACAAACTGTAGAGTTTAGCATTTCTTTTAAATAACCCATTGTTTAGAAATGCAGAAATTATCATAGTGCCTATTTTAATCGAATATGCGATCGAACGCGAATATGTCCAGACGAATGTTTTTTGCTTTTAATCGTTCTTTTATGCGTACTTATTTTAGTTTTCTTTGCATTTCTTAACGCTTTACGGTTACTGCTTTTATATTTGGCCGTTTTAAAACCACTTTCTTTAATCTTTAAGCTTTGGCCAAGTTTTAGTTTGCTATTTTTAAGGTGATTAATTTTCATTAACGTTTTAGCGTCAGTATCATATCTGTTAGCTAAAGCTTGTAATGTGTCGCCTTTTTTTACTTTGTGTAGGATAGCTTGTCTAAATTTTGGTTCAGCTTCTTCTGCTTGATTTATTGAGTTATTATTTTCTAGTGCGGCGACATTAATGCTGTCTGATTGAATGTCAGAGTCATCGTTAATCGGCTTGCCGTTGTAAGCTGCAGGTACCAGCATCGCTTGGGAGCTGCGTAATTTTTTAGAAGTGGATAAGCCATTTACATAACGCAATTGGCTCACATTAATACCAAATTTGTTGGCAATATGATCCATGCGCTCACCGCGTTTAGCGTTGTATGTTTGCCAACTTGTTAGGGGTTTATCATAGTTTTTTAGGTTTTCTGCAAAACGTTCAGCAGCCCAAACAGGTAATAATAGCTGGTGTTTTTCACCCGTAGATGTAATGACGGGGCGGTTAAAGCTTGGGTTGAGCGAAGTAAATTCTTCGTAGGAGATTTCAGCCAATTCCGCAGCTAGTTTTGCATCGATTTGTTTAGGTGTGCTTACACGCGCAAAGTAAGGACTATTTGGAATGGCTGCAATATTTAAGCCGAACCTTTCAGGTTCGGTCACAATGTTTTTAATGGCTTGCAACTTAGGAACATAATTTCTAGTTTCTAGTGGTAAATTTAAGCTTTGGTAATCTGTAGGTAAGCCTTGTTTGCGGTTACGGTCAATCGCACGTTGTACGGTGCCTTCGCCTGCATTGTAGGCAGCTAAGGCCAAGTCCCATGTGCCAAACATCCCGTGCAGTTTTTCTAAATAATCAAGGGCAGCTTTTGTTGCAGCTGTCACATCACGTCGATTATCTACCCACCAGTTTTGGTTTAACCCATAACTTTTGCCAGTAGAAGGGATGAATTGCCATATACCAGAAGCGCGGCTGCGCGAATAAGCTTGTGGGTTAAAAGCGCTTTCAATCATTGGTAGTAAGGCAATTTCTGTGGGCATGCCGCGTTTTTGTACTTCTTCTACGATGTGAAATAAGTATCTTTGGCTGCGATCCACCATGCGTTTAACGTAGTCTGGATTTGATGCATACCATGTTTCTTGCTTAGTTGTATATTGCGACTCCATATCAGGCATCGCATAGCCATCTTTGATGCGCAACCACAAATCATTGTCGCTAGTTTGGTTTTGGTCGGCGTCACCTAAAAAGTCTTGAACGGGGTCGCCAATCAAATCACTGGCGACAGGCTCATCGAGAATTTCAATCTCAACGCCTGCAACATTAGTGTCAGTTTCTGCAAACACTTGTTGTGTATAGAATGCCGCACTCGCGAATATTAAAAAACAGATAGCACTAATAATCAGTTTTTGCTGATTAAGTTTGTTTAGATTTATTACGCGTGTATTATTTATGTTCATATTTGGTATGATTTTACAAAACAGCTTGAATAGTAGCGATTGAGGTATGGCTAGTCAAGTATAGTTTTACTTTATAAGTAAATGTTATGTAGATGATTAATAATGATTTCTTAAGTCTCTGATAGCAGTAAATACGGAAATTTCATCGTTTTTAGCTACCCGTGAATTTTTTATAATTGTTGCATTATTACAACGTAAAAATGGGTTGGTTTTAAGTTCTAAAGCTATCGTGCTAGGCAAGCTAGGCTGGTGCTTCGACCTCAAATCATTTACTAAATGTTGTCGTGCAAGTAAATCTTGATTTTCTGGTTCCAAGCTAAGTGCAAAAGCAATATTTTTAGCGGTGTATTCATGCGTGCAGAATACTTTCGTATTTTGATTAAGTTTTTTTAGGCGTTGTAGCGAGCCGAACAATTGGGCGGGCGTTCCCTCAAACAAGCGCCCACAACCAGCACCAAATAAGGTGTCACCACAAAATAGATAATCATTGTTTACATAGGCAATGTGCCCTAATGTGTGGCCTGGTAACCACATGACGTGAAAATTTAGCTCAATTTCGGGCAATGAAACTGTATCGCCTTCGGCTAATTTGATATGACTAAAATCGAATTTTTCGTATTTGGGCGCGTAGACTGGCGCATCTTGGTAAGCTAATAGTGCATTGACGCCATCAATGTGGTCACTGTGGTGATGTGTGATTAAAATCGCGGCTAAAGTAAGTTCAAGTTTATTAAGTGTTTCGATTACAGGATTTGCGTCGCCAGGATCTACCACGACTGCGTAGCGTTGGTTATGCAAAAGCCATATATAATTGTCATCAAAAGCAGGGATGGGGAAAATCTTGAGCATAAGTTTAATAGTAGTTTTCTTTGCAGCGTAATGCAACAAACGTCTAACGATGAGAGTTTAAGCCAATATGATTGGCTAAATAGCACGCTAGGGCAATATTTGCTCAAGCGTGAGCAGGCTATGTTTGATACGGTTGTGGGCGATGTGTTTGGATTTAATGCCTTACAACTAGGGTTGTCACAAATGGATGCGCTTAAAAATTCGCGCATTCCACATTTGCTACATATAGGTAACAACGAAGGTGATGCATATTGCGAGAGTGATTATTTACCCTTTGCAGAATGCTGCATTGATTTGGTATGTTTGCCGCACGTATTAGAGTTTAGCCGAAACCCCCACCAGACCTTGCGCGAAGCGGAGCGCGTCTTAGTGCCAGAAGGTCATTTGATACTAACAGGATTTAATCCGATTAGCACATGGGGCCTAAAACAAGTGCTCACCAAAGATGTCAATTATCCTTGGCACGGTCATTTTTTTACATTATCGCGCATCAAAGATTGGCTAGCTTTGTTAGGGTTAGAGTATGTTAGTGGCAACATGAGTGGTTATGAGTTGCCCATTAATGATGAAAAATGGCTGAGTCGCCTCTCGTTTATGGATAAAATGGGAGGTAAATGGTGGCCGATGATGGGAGGGTTTTATTTTATTGTCGCTAAAAAACGCGTCGTGAACATGACTTTATTAAAACCGAATTGGAAGAAAAATACCTTAAAATCAAGACTTGCAGTGAGTAGCAATCCTAAATCAAACCCCTGCCAGAAAATCAACCCTACTCGGCAAAAAAATAGACAATGACAAAATTCGTAGAAATATATACCGATGGTGCTTGTAAAGGAAATCCGGGCCCAGGTGGCTGGGGTGTTTGGATGCTTTATGACGACAAAGAAAAAACCATGCATGGTGGTGAAACACTTACCACGAATAATCGTATGGAACTCACGGCAGTGATTCGCGCGCTAGAGGCTTTAAAAAGACCGTGTAATGTTAAACTTTATACTGATTCATCTTATGTACAAAAAGGCATTAGCGAGTGGATTACGAACTGGAAAGCTAGAAATTGGCACACCGCGGATAAAAAACCTGTCAAAAATGATGATTTATGGAAAATTTTGGATGTGCTTGCAAATCAACATACGATAGAATGGATTTGGGTGCGAGGTCACGACGGTAATGATGGCAATGAGCGTGCAGACGAGCTTGCCAATTTGGGCGTTGCAGCATTTTTGTAGAGAACTTATATTTAAGTAAACTTTAATATTTAAGTAAGCTTTAACTTTGAATAAACTTAACAAGACTATTTAACAAGACAATGCGCCAAATATTTTTAGATACAGAAACAACAGGACTTTACCCAGCACAGGGGCATCGTATTATTGAAATCGCTGCGATTGAGATGATTAATCGCCGACCGACTAATAATCACTTTCATGTTTATTTGAATCCAGAGCGCGAAATTGACCCAGGCGCGCAAGAGGTGCATGGTATTACCTATGAGTTTTTGCAGGATAAACCATTATTTGAAACTGTAGTAACGCAATTCATTGATTTTATTAGTGATGCTGAACTCATTATCCACAATGCGCCATTTGACGTGGGCTTTTTAAATGCAGAGCTTGGTCGTATTGGGCTACAGCCAATTGAAACAATGTGCGGTAAAATCACTGATACATTAAAAATGGCTAAGGACTCGCGACCTGGGCAGCGTAATAATCTGAATGCGCTTTGCAGCCATTTTGGGATTGATAACTCTAGGCGCACATTACACGGTGCTTTGCTAGATGCAGAGTTGCTCGCTGAAGTGTATATGGCGATGACGCGTGGACAAGATAGTTTATTGATGGACTTAGGGCAGGCGCAACAAGTAGAGGTGCAACAAATAGCTACAGCAAGCCAGCGCACATTAAAAGTTTTAAAAGCGACAGACGTAGAACTTGCTGCGCATGAAGACTACATGAATAGTCTTGCTAAAGCAGGTGCTAAAAGTTGGTAGTAGTCATTGGTTTGAAAGCGATACGTTTAATAATTTTAGAATAAGGTAAAAAATGGATAATTGTATTATCGTCACAGGCGGTGCAGGTTTCATTGGCAGTAATTTTGCGAATGCGTGGATAAAGTTAGGTTTAGGCAAACTGATTAATTTGGATAAACTGACATATGCAGGTAACTTGACCAACTTGGCAGAAGTTGAACAAAATCCTAATCATATTTTTGTGCAAGGTGATATTGGTGATAATGAACTCGTTAGCGCATTACTAAAGCAGCACCGACCACGCGCAATAGTTAATTTTGCAGCAGAAAGCCATGTTGATCGTTCAATCCACGGACCTGGAGAATTCATTCAAACCAATATTGTAGGTACATTTAATCTGCTTGAAGAAGTCCGTGCCTATTGGGGGAGTTTAAATGATGCAGACAAAACAAGTTTTAGGTTTTTGCACGTGTCAACGGACGAAGTATATGGTTCCTTAAGCACATCAGATCCTGCTTTTAAGGAGACTAATGCGTATGAACCAAACAGCCCGTATTCAGCTTCTAAAGCGGCTTCTGATCATTTGGTGCGTGCTTATCACCATACTTATGGCATGCCGATGCTTACGACAAACTGTTCTAATAACTATGGACCATACCATTTTCCAGAGAAACTTATTCCTCTGGTGATACATAATGCGCTAAATGGTAAGCCGCTGCCAATTTATGGTAACGGTAGCAATGTCCGCGACTGGTTATATGTCGGCGATCACTGCACCGCGATTAGGCGCGTGCTAGAAACAGGGCGAGTGGGAGAGACATATAACATTGGTGGTTGGAATGAAAAAACCAATTTAGAAGTAGTACACACTTTGTGTGATATTTTAGATCAACAAAAACCTAAAAATTCCGGGAGTTATCGTGACCAAATTACCTTTGTACAAGATAGACCTGGGCATGATCAGCGTTATGCGATAGACGCAACAAAAATTGAACGTGAATTAGGTTGGAAGCCCGCAGAAACATTTGAAACAGGCATACAAAAAACAGTGGCATGGTATTTAGCCCATCAAGATTGGGTGAATAATGTAACCAGTGGTGACTACAAAAGCTGGGTGAATAAAAACTATCAAGAACGTGGCGAGGAGCAAGCATAATGGGCATGAAAGGTATTGTATTGGCAGGCGGCTCAGGCACAAGGCTTTATCCTGTTACGCAAGTAGTTTCAAAGCAGCTACTGCCTGTTTATGATAAGCCGATGATTTATTATCCTTTATCTGCGCTTATGCTGGCTGGTATACGCGAGGTACTGATTATCTCTACGCCACAAGATACACCGCGTTTTAAGGAGTTGTTGAGTGACGGCAGTCAATGGGGCATGGAAATTAGTTATGCTGTGCAGCCTTCACCAGACGGCTTGGCACAGGCGTTTATTATTGGTGAGCAGTTTATAGGCAAAGATCCTTGTGCATTAGTGCTCGGAGATAATATCTTTTATGGACACGAACTAGGCCAAATGGCTCAAAATGCTGCCAAATGTACTAATGGCGCAACCGTGTTTGCTTATCCTGTGCATGATCCAGAGCGATATGGTGTAGTTGAATTTAATGCAAAAGGTCAAGCAATTAGCCTAGAAGAAAAACCCAAAACACCTAAGTCACGTTATGCAGTGACGGGGTTGTATTTTTACGATAACCGGGTAGTAGAAATCGCTAAAAATATGAAGCCATCTGCACGTGGTGAGTTGGAAATTACTGATGTAAATCGCCAGTATTTAGAGTGGGGGGATTTAAATGTGGAGGTAATGGGGCGTGGCATGGCTTGGTTAGATACAGGAACGCATGACTCCCTAATTGAAGCAGGTTCATTTATTCAAACGATTGAAAAACGACAAGGCTTAAAAATAGCTTGCCCTGAAGAAATTGCTTACCGCATGAAATTTATCAATGCAACACAATTAGAAGTCTTGGCTAATAAATATGTTAAAAATGGCTATGGACAGTATCTAAAACAAGTACTCACTGAGCAGGTGTTATAGTGAATGTCATTAGAACAAAAATCCCAGACGTTATTATTTTTGAGCCGAGCGTCTATGGAGATGAGAGGGGCTTTTTTTTCGAAAGCTTTAATCAGAAGAAGTTTTTTGAAGCAGCAAATTTAGATATTCATTTTGTGCAAGACAACCATTCTAGATCAGCAAGAAATGTGCTGCGAGGTATGCATTATCAAATTGAACAGGCGCAGGGTAAGTTAGTACGTGTCACTCAAGGTGAGGTATTTGATGTGGCAGTTGATTTGCGTGCATCGTCACCAACATTTGGTCAATGGGAGGGCACACACTTATCTGCCGAAAATAAACGTCAGATGTGGATTCCACCTGGGTTTGCACATGGTTTTTTGGTGTTGTCAGATTTTGCTGAGTTCCTCTATAAAACGACAGACTATTATGCACCGCAACATGAACGATGCCTGAAGTGGGATGACCCTACAGTCGGCATAGACTGGCCCTTGCAGGCAGAACCTGTTTTGTCTGAAAAAGATATTAAAGGTTTAAACTTCCAAGAAGCAAGCAAGTTTGCATAATGCATTTCAATTCCTAGTCAATGCATAAAAAAATTCTACTCACTGGCGTAAATGGGCAAGTTGGCCATGCGCTGAAGCTGAAATTTCCGGAATATGAGGTGACTGCTTTAACGCGTGAGCAGCTAGATTTAGCAAAAGTTCACGATATTAGACGTATCGTTCGCGAAGTAAAACCAGACTTAATTATCAACCCTGCAGCATATACGGCGGTAGATAAGGCAGAGTCTGAGAATGAGCTTGCACACGCAATAAATGCGATAGCGCCACAGATATTAGCTGAAGAGTCTGCTAGACTGGGTGCTGGATTAATTCACTTTTCGACAGATTATGTATACGATGGAAGAAAAGAGAGTGCTTACGTAGAAGATGACGAGGTTAATCCAGTCAGCGCTTATGGCAGGAGTAAATTGGCAGGTGAGGATGCCATTAGGTCTGTCGGTTTGCCGCATCTAATATTGCGCACTAGTTGGGTTTATGGCGCTTATGGTAAAAATTTTCTGAAAACCATACTGCGCTTGGCCGCTGAGCGAGATAGTTTGCGTATTGTGGCTGACCAGTTTGGTGCGCCTACTAGCAGTGAGAGTATTGCAGATGGTGTTATCGCTTTAGTCGAAGCTTGGCAGCCTGCCCAAGAAAATCAAACTGGCATTTACCATTATACCAATGCGGGCAGCACTTCATGGCATGGTTTTAGTTGTGAGATTTTGAATGAATACAATCGTTTAGCATCAAATAACAATTGGCCTGCACTTAAGGCTCGTATTGATGACATTACCGCAATTACCACGTCAGAGTATCCAACGCCAGCGCCGCGGCCAGCGAATTCTAGGTTAAACAATACAAAACTCAAGCAGGTATTTAATATTGAATTACCAAGTTGGCAGGCTGGTTTGCAACAAGTCATGGCAACACTCACTTTTTAAATATACCCATTCTACTTCTAAAAACATGGCTCTTAGAGCCAATATCTATGCGGCTTGCAGGCCGATGTTTTAGAGTAAATAAGTATTTTTAAACAGTTAACGTGTTAAGTGAGTGCATCTGCCCAGCTATTTGGCGTTTCGTAAAGCCTTACGCTCTCTAACTTTAGATGATTTCCGTAAGTGTCTTTATATTGACTTTTGAGGATTCTAAACGCTTCAGAAGCCATATTTTCTGCGGTTGGCACGCTTGGAAATATAACGGTTTTATGATTTGGTAAGCTATTTAAAAAGTTTAATACTGCTTTATCTTCTTTAAATACCAAAAAAGCGTGATCCCACACATCAACCACACTCTCTCGGGCAATTTTTTTAACGTCAGAAAAATCCATGACCATGCCGTTTTCAGAAGTTTCGTTTTGATTAATGATGTCACCAGACAGCGTGATTTCTAGCGCATAGCGATGCCCATGCAAGTTTCGGCATTGGCTTTTGTGGTCTGGGATGCGATGCCCAGCATCAAATTCTAAGCGTGTGGTGATTTGCATAAAATACTAAAAGTATGATGACTTAAAACGCGACATTATACCAGCGCTACTATAACAGCTTAGGATTATGTTCTCTTGCCCATGAGATAAACTTATCAAAAGGCAATGGTTCTGAGAAGTAGTATCCTTGGCATTTATGAATTTTCATTTTTTTAACCAAATCTAAGGAAGCTTTATCTTCAATACCTTCAACAAGTACTTCTTTGCCTAAGCTGTTTGCTAACATTGCGATTGATTTCACAATTTCAAAATCTTCTTTCGAATGCGTAATATCACGCACAAATGATTGATCTATTTTGATTAAATCAATCGGCATTGTGCGCAAACGAGATAGAGATGAAAACCCCGTACCAAAATCATCTAGCGCAAGTCTAAAGCCATTTTTTGCGAGCTCGTTAATAACGGAGTTAGTGGCTTCATTAATTTCAAGGATGCCATTTTCGGTAATTTCTAACACGATATTTTTAGCGTCGATTTTCCATAGTGCAAGTGCTTGTAACAATAAGTGCGGAAGTTCGCTATCGTATAAGTCTTCTGCACGTAAATTAACAGTAAGATAAAGATCTAATTTATGCTCATAAGTAAGCTCGGCTAAGTAACGGCAAGCTGAGTTAATGAGCCAACGGGTGAATAATTTACCTTTGCCTACTTTATTTAAAATTTCGACAGTTAAGCCAGGATGAACGTTTTGTCCAGTATTTTCAGACCAGCGCAATAATAGCTCGGCACCTGCACAGCTAGAGTCTTTTAAGTTAACAAGCGGCTGGAAGAACAAAGTTAAGCTGTCACTATTAAACGCCTCTATTACTTTATTTTCTAAATCATTTTGCGCGGAAAGTTGATGTTTCAATGTTTCAGAATAAATAACGAGTGGTTGCTGCTTGTAAAGCGCGCTTTCTAAAGCTAGCTTAGCATTTTCCTGAATATCATATACTTCGAGAGACGATTTTGTATGGTACGCACAACCAATAAATGGCGTAACTAACACTGATTGATTCCCAACAAATATCATTTGCTCAAAAGCTCTTTGTAACTTAGCGACGAGTAAATTTAATTGGATGTCATTCGCTAACTTTGGGATAAGTAAATCGAATTCTGAGTCGTCATCAAAATAGAGCTGGTGTTCGACAGGAGTGTTTTGCTGTAGTACAACAGTAATGGTTTTAGCGAGACCAGATATAATGGCGTGCGAAAAGAAAGGATTGTTTTTTGCGAGTTGAAAGTGGATAGAAAGCAAGCATATTTGTTGATTGTCATCAGCATTTCCTATGATGTTTTTCAGCGCAATAGAAATTTGGTTTGAATTTGGAAGCAAGGTGTTTGTGTCAAAGTCACGCGCGTAATTAATTTGCAATTGTTGGTATTTTTGAGTAGTTTCTGCGACCAGTTCAAATAGAAAGCAATGTAATTTGGAAGTATGCGAAATGCCAATTACAGAGTTTAATTCAAAACATTTAAGAAGCTTAAATATGGATTGAGTGGTAGCTTCTTCTTGCGTTGCATTTAACCATAAAAAAATAAGATGATTAACTTGGCTTGTAAATGTTTCTAAATTTCGGCTGGGTTGCCACTTTTTTAGTTCATCACATATGTTATGTAAAAAAGGGTTGGATGGGATTTGATTAGATGCTTCTAATTCCAACAACGCGTTTAGATTTATTTTTAATGATGAATATAAGGTCTGGGGTTTTAGTTTATATGAAAGTAGTTTTTCTAAAATATGTCTATCTGAATAGCTGATTTCAACTTCTGGAAACATTTCTTCTTCGGAGCTACTTGTTGGTAATATTCCCTTAACCATATTTTAAAGTGAGTTAAATGTAAAAGTCATTTGGATCTAGACCATAACTATCTGGTGCTAAGCTATTCACAATTTTATAAGGTTCACCATTTGGAGCAAGCGGGCTATTGAGTAAGTTTAAGATAATCGGCGATGTGTATCGCACTTTATCTGGATCAAGCAATAACAATAGACGCGGTAGTAGCCTTCTTACTTGGTTTTGTTGAATCACCACGCCTACTTCACCAGTGTTGAGTTCTACCAGTGAGCTTACAGGATACATACCCATAAACTGTACTAATTGGTCTATCAGCTCGCTACTAAATTGTTTGCCAGCTAAGCTGTGAATTTCATCCAATGCTTGCTGGTGAAAAACCCCCTTTGCGTAAGCTTTATGGCTGGTCAGCGCACAATAAGTATCAATTAAACCAGCTATTTGCGAGGGCAAGCCAATCTGAGGGCCGCGTAATTGGTAAGGATATCCACTGCCGTCGATTCTTTCGTGGTGTTGTGCCACTAAAAAAATTGCGGTATTTGGAATGTTATTTGTGGTCTCTAAGATTTTTAAACTTTCATCCACATGTTTTTTCGCGTATTCGTATTCTTCGCGCGTTAGTTTGCCTTCTTTTAGCAAAATATCTGCAGAAAGTTTTACTTTACCAATATCTTGTAACAGCCCAGCAAGTCCGATTTCTTTAATGAGTTTTTTGGACAGCGCTAAAAAATTACCAAAAGCCATTAAAGTGATAGAGACATTTAAGGCGTGGTTGTAAGCGTAGTCATCTGTTTGCTTTAGCTTGGCTAGCCACAAGAGCGCATCTGGTGAGCGACCAATACTTTCAACCATGTTATCTAGAATTTCACTTACCGCAGTTAAATCTAAATCATGCGCATTGGCAACAGAATCAAATATTTCACGTGTGGCAATTTGTGATTGCTCGTAGACTGGATAAATCGCCGCAATTTCATTTTCTACGGGTGGTTCTTCTTCATAGATTGTAACGACATAATGATCGTCTACATTTTTATCTTTTGAGTTATTGTCATCAGGTACGTTATCAACACTTGATTTAAGTTTATTGCGTTTAAATAAACCACCAATAAAACCACTAACATCATCTGCCAGCTGTTTTACCATAGGCTGTTGCTGACTATTTGTTACGGCTTCGTAGGGTAACGCCTCCTGTATTGTGCTATCCGCACCATATTTGACGTTGTACATGGTGCCTTCTTGGCTGTTACGCTCAATATTTTGCGGTGCTTGGTAATTTTTTAAGTCACGCAAGATATCAATAAATGAAGTTTTTTCTGTAAACTTAGACGATGTTGAATTACTAGATTTTTGATTATTAGGTTTGTTGTCAGAATAAACGATTCCTGGATCTTTAACGCGGACGACAGCGCCTTCACGCTTAATGGCAACATTGAGTTTAGCAGGCGCAACAAAGTGATTGCCTGCAGACCTGGTGCGGTCAATATAAACAAATTCACAAAGTGTCTGAAGTTTGTCTAAATCTGCTTGGTCATCAAGCAAGAAACCTTGCAACATAAAAGGCGTACCATCCCATGGCCTATCTAGCTCGACCACATACATGCCGAGTTGAACCACTGTTACCCAAACTTGTTCTCTTTTGATTTCGGCCATTTTTTATAAACTACTGTTAACCAAGCTGTTAATATGCGCCCTAGAGCTCTGACTCAAAGACGATAAATGATAACCTCCTTCAAGTGAAGATACAATGCGGTTTTGAGCATATTTTGCGGCAATTTTTTTTATAAACTCAGTCATCCAGACATAATCTGCTTCAACCAGCATTAAATCTGCCAACGGGTCATTTAAATGCGCATCAAATCCCGCAGAAACAAAAATCATTTCAGGCTTAAAAGCGTCTATGGCGGGTGAAAATTCTGTAAGAAAAGCACTCTTAAAATTTTCTCTCGAAGTTTTAGCTGCTAACGGTACGTTAATCATATTTTTACTACGCGTTTCTGCGCCACGGTGTGGATAAAACGGATGCTGAAAGGTAGAGCACAGCATCACATTTGGGTTGCTTGCAAAAATATCTTCTGTACCATCGCCGTGATGTACGTCAAAATCAATAATCGCGACGCGCTTGATTTTATATTGCGACATCGCATGTGCAACACCAACGGCAACATGGTTGAATATGCAGAATCCTGCACTGTTTTCACGGCCAGCATGGTGTCCAGGTGGCCGCACACAGCAAAAAGCATTGTTAACCTTACCAGACAGCACTAAGTCTGTAGCAAGCACGACAGCACCGCTTGCATGTAGCGCTGCAGATAAACTCATCGGCCCCATGGCCGTGTCGCCATCTAGCTTTACTAAACCCGCTTTGGGGGCTATTTTATA
>JANNOS010000078.1:0-44945 GCA_031399315.1 Methylophilaceae bacterium
ATTCCACCTAAACTAAATAATGAAATAATACGATCAAACCAAGTGCAGGTTGTGCTACTTCTAAAAACTCTAATTAGCCAATCGTAATCTGCATTAGTCTTAAATTTTAGATTGAATAATCCAACAGTATCAAATAGCGCGCGGCGGGCAAAAACAGCTTGGTGACATAAACTTTCAAACTCTAATGTGCGCTTATTGATATGGGAGTAAATTCTTTTGGTAAGTTTATTTTTATCATCAAACACTACGTTGCCATAGAGCAAGTCTATTGATGGGGTTTGCTCAAACTTTGCGACTACATCAGCTAGCACTTCTGCATCATAAAAAGCATCATCAGAATTAAGAAAAAATACAATATCGCCAGATGCTAGGGCAATACCTTTATTCATTGCATCGTAAATGCCTTTGTCTTTTCCTGAAACTACAGTTGTGACAATCTCTTTGTATTCAGCCACTATTTGCAAGGTTTCATCAGTCGAAACCCCATCCACAATAATTACTTCAAGTTTTTTATAGGTTTGCTGACTTACAGAATCCAGTGCTTTGCGAATCGTCTTAGCGCTATTAAGGCAAACAGTAATGATAGAAATTTTCATCTAATGCTATTTTTCTTTTTAATTGATGTGGCTACTGTTGGGGCAAAATTTGATAATTTGGTTGGTCTGTTAAATATCTCATTTTGGAGATTATTTTTTCTAGAAAATGTAACGCATATAAGTGGAATAGCAAATAAAAAACCGCTCACTAGCATGGTGCGGATTTCTACTATTGGAGCCCCACCAAGCATGTTTGGCATTTGCGCAACAAATCCGCACAAACATCCAACAACTAGAGCTTTATATTCAGGTAGCAAAACACTCCAACCTCTTTTAACGTGCCATAAATAAGTCAGAAAAATTCCAACAAATATAAAAAGACCGACAAACCCCGTTTTTAAAAGTACATGGCCAAAGCCACTGTGTACGAAACCATAATTACCTTTATGATATTCTAGCCCAATAGGGCTCGTCACTTTAAATTCACCAGATGGTCCAACACCAAAAAACGGCTCCTCTTTAACAGTTTCCCAAGCAGTTTGCAGCTCATAAAAACGAGTTTTACGTGGGTCTGCGTTTGGATCAGTTTTTACATCAATAAATATTTTTTCCACAATAGTTTTATTTTTATCGGCACTTCTTAAAGCAAGCGTTGTTAGTGATAAAGGTATAGCCAGCGCAACTAAAATTAAAACTGGTATTTTTTGTTTTTTTGGCAGCAAAAATAGCAGTAATATCATTGCTAACAAGATACCGCTTTGTGCGGTGCGCCTAGATGAAAGAATGGGTATTAAAAGTGCTAAAACTGTCAAAACAGCATAAGCAATTTGCTGCCAACCAACAACTCTGTCTACCAGTAATTTCCAAACGCAAAGACCTAGGGCTAGGCTAGCTAGAATAGAATCATTAATATCAAAGAAGGTAATTTTTACATTAAGAAGCTCAACATTTGAATAGACATTTTGCGGGTCGCCACCCAGAAAAAAATATCTAAATAAACCCCATGCTTCGCGCCCAGCAAGGCAACACAGAATAACTACAGTCAGTATTTTCAAGTCCTTTTCGTTACGTATTGTTGCGAATAAGAGCGTTATAAACATGCCTTGCTTAAGCACATTAATCACACCCATTTGAGCGAATTCGAGAATTAATGGGTTTTTTGCAAATGCTGCTACAGCGATTTGCCCCAAAAACAATAACCCAAAAGCAATATACCAATTGGTAAGGGGCGAGATGTTGTATGGTCGAGGGTGGTTTGATAAGCGCGGGGCAATAACTGCCCCAAAAAGCCAAGTTCCAAAAAGCGCCATATCTAAAAAAGAGAAAAAGAAAGTTTTTGTGCCCTTTACCCAGAAAATTGAAGATGCCGCATTATCTCCATCTAATGACCCGTAGCTAGACGCTTGTGGAATAAGCAGCATAATAAGTATAAGCCCCAGCACAATATAGCGTGTCCAAGAGGCGGCAAATCCCATGGCAACAATAATCATAACCAACACTATAAATAGCACGCCCAGTGGTATGCCATAACTCAGTAGGTAGCCTAAAATTTCTTTCATATCCATTAGTTTTGCCTCATCACCCCTAGAGAGGGTACGGAATACACACTAAGTATTTCTGGCAAACGTTCTGTAATGTCAGCTTTTAAACTTACATTGCCAATGGTATTGGCGAATTCTATTTTAGAAATAGCATTTGCCAGTGACGTTATATCATTGAATAAGCGAAGCTGATTTGGATAGCTACAGTAGCGCATTAACTCAGATGTGCCGCCTCGATTAAGACTAAAAACTAGCTTGCCTAGCACTAAAGCCTCTAAAGAGGTTGCTCCGAATGGTTCCTCCCATATCGAAGGCACCGCACAAGCATCAGCCAGCATAGTTTCTTTATAAACATCTTCTTGCGACATCCAACCCAAAAATCTTACGCCACGCTTTTCATGCATCTCTTTTAGGGCGGTTAAATCAGGGCCATCGCCAGCAATGCGAACCTCAATTTTATCAAGCAAGCTATCTGGCAACGTTTCAAGAAAAGCTGCTTGACCTTTGGTTGCATGTACGCGACCAGCGACTAAAACAATAGGGCGTGAATTTTTTGGTTTTATTGATGGTGTGACGTTGGTTAACTGTTTCATAGCGCGGGCATCGGTGAAATTATGAATCACAGTGGCTTGTAAGTTATTGTAATCGCCAACAGTCTCTTTAAATCGCCTTAGTAGAAAATCACTGACAAAAATGGCCTTATGCCGAGTAAACGCTTTTTGTGCCATGTTTCTATGAAGTACAACTGCTGTTGCACTAATTGCTTTTTGAAACATATTAGGCTTAACGGCAGCGCAACCAGCACAATCAACAGGCGATTTAGAAGTGCATGGTCCGCCATTGCGAAAACGCAACATAGTCATGCATTCTGAACCTTGGTCATGCAAGGTATGCACATAATTTATGTGTTTAGGAACCAGCACACCAAGCTCTGCAATATGACCATGATAATGAATTACATCAAAAGCTTTGTAATCTAGCAGCTTTATCGCTTTCCAAATACGCCAAGCCATTAATAGCTGGCGCATCGGGTTGAAAATACCCATTGCAACAGATTTTAAACCAGTTTTAGACAAATCAATTTTAGTGTGTAATTTACCAACAAAGCCATTGTTGGTTTCTGACGCAGAAGAACGTAAACATCCAAGCATTTCGACTTCATGTCCTGCCTCAATAAGCGCATTGCCCAATAAGACGGCATGCTTGCCAGCACCCCCAAGATGATTAACAGGTACATCTTCTGTGACAAGAAGTATTTTCATGTCTTTTCAGGCTTTGTATACAGCAACACGAACTTAAGTAGTGATGCGCGGTGATAAGGCAAGCAGATGAATAGCCAAGCATACATTACAAGCAAAGCACAAGCGCATAAAGCAGATACAAAAAACCAGAAAAGTGGCAAGACAGGGCGGTTGCTGAAGATTGCTGAAGTTGCCATTAATACAATTAAAGGCAAAATTGTTGGGTGATATGATTTCCAGTACAACTTGCTTAGTAATACAGGAATAGAGCGACCATGTACATAAACAAGAAATATGATGGCAAAAAATGCAGAGACAAAAAGATGCGCCCATGCCGCACCAATATAGCCTGCGTAACGAATACCAATATAAGAGAGCACTAAACCAACAAGCGCGCGTGCTAGAGCCAAAACACCAGTATTACGAGGCTTGCCAAGTCCATCGTTAACAAGAGATGGTAAATTAGTAAGTGCATCAAAAAAAGCTGCCGTAGCTATTAATACTAGTACAAGTGCTGCCCCTGTACCAAAAATAGAGCCTGCCCAATAGTGCAGTAACTCACGTGAAAAAATGGATAATAGCAAACATAAGGATGCATTAAGGTAAATGTAATAACGGGTGCTAGTAAAGTAAATGCGTTCTAATTCATCATGTTGATTGTTGGCTTCCATCGCGCTTGCGGCAGGGAATATGACTTGGCCAAAACGATATACAAGGCCAACCACACGATAAACTAGAAGAGATGGTACAGAATATAATGAAACTGCACGCATGTCTAAAAAGGCGCCCAAGAGCAATTTATCACCATTTGCATAGGTAACTGTGGCAATTCTGCTTAGGTATGAGTAGGCACTAAATGAAAATAGTCGATGAATTGTATCTTTGTCAGGATAAGCCAGTTTTGCAAAAGGCAATATCTTGCGAATCATGTTGAGTAAAATACCGCAATTGATAATACTTAACCCTAGTCTAACAAGTACAATTTCAACTAGCCCGCCGCCAAATAGTACAACCAAAACAGTAGAGATTGATGTAAGAGCGCCAAACACACTTTCAACCATACTAGATAAATCATAGCGCTGTAAAGCTTGCGGAATACTGAGTAAATAAACTTGCATTTGCCCGAAGAAGAACGCAAAAGCAGCAACTCGAAGCGTATTACTTGCAACTTCATGTAGATTGGGCGGGATGTTAAAAAACGAGGTAACTAGGGTATCGGCAAAGATAAAAATGCAAGCTCCACCGATTAGGCCAATTAAAAGGTATATAAAACCACCAAAACTAATGACCTGATTGACGCGGCCAGTTTCTCCACGCGCATGGTGCTCAGATAAATATTTAACTGAACCAGCAGTAACGTTGATATCTATTAACGCAAAGTAGCCGACGATTGCCGTCACTAGCGTAAAAAGGCCGTACTCAACATCTCCCAACCTTGACACAATAACTGGGACAGTAAGTATAGACGCTATGACAGGTATTATTCCGCCAATAAAATTGACAATAGATTTTTTTTTAAGACTCATAATTGAGATATTTCAAACAAGTGTTATAAAGTGGTGCTGCCGATGAGACGTGTTCTGTCATCAGTAGTCATCGCGCTTAATAAATCTTTTATGAAACTCTCTTGCAGCGGATAGGCGTTTGTTTTGTCTCCAAGGCTAGAAACTCTAAACAGCATGCCATCTGGCACTCTTCCAGTCAGGCCGTACTTTAATCGCTCAAGTTTCCATTTAACACTATTCACAGCCACTGTATCCCCAATTGTAATCCAGTAGATAATTGGTTCAACACGGTTACCCAATTTAGCCACCATTTTTTTTACAGGAATGGCACCGTAGCCACTATTGAGTGAAGCTAGCTCTAACTCTAACATCTGAAAGCCTTGAGATGTATAACACACCTCTGGTTTATGCACTTGCATGGAGTCGCTTTGATCGCCACCATAGGCAATCGCCAGCATGATGCCATCTCCATGATGATTAATATATGTTCTGCTGAGCGTTTGATTATAAAGTTTATTTAGTAAGGCTTGTCTTTCAGGATCAGCCTGAAGCGGGATGATAGATTCATCAATTTTCCATTCAGAAAATTGCTTCGGAATCATGCTTTCGAGGTTAACTTTTGGCCTTTGATCAGCAATAAGTTTAGTTGGCTTAAGTAATAGCCCACCAAGGGCTGCAAGCAACATTGCTAAGCCAATCAACAGATTTTTATTAGTAATAGTGCGCATTTAAATTAATTTGTTAAATGAATGTAGCCGTTTATCGGCGTAATGCAGTATAGAATCTACGCTCATAATTAAGGTGAGTGCAACGGCGAATAACAGAATACCTGCAAAACCATGCACAAAGCCTTGGCCTGCGGCGTCACCAAAATAATAGGTGACTAGTGTGAGTACAATAACGCGAATGACGTTAGCGGTAAATGATATGGGTATGATAAGTACTGCTAGGCTAATGTTACGAAATAGCGAATCATGTTTGACCAAGTTTAAGTAGAGCAGACCAAGCGCTTCGAGTGAGATAAGGGTGTGCATGCCAGCACAGGCATTGGCTACCATTAATTGATATTGACCAATTTGTAAAATCACACCGTTTCGTGCGATAGGGTAGCCAAACCAAAATAAAATGTTCTCTGCTACATATGAAACAGCTATTTTCATTGGTAATGTAACTGCATCAATAAAAACCCCTGGTAACGGAATCATAAAAAGAATAAAAAATATCGGGAACCACATTGCTTTGAGTGTTGGTATGCCTCGCGTAATGAGTAAAATACCTATCAAAACTGGAATCTGCGAACTAATTTCTAAGAGAATGACATCTTGCGAGCGGCCAACGACATAGCAAAACAGACCTAAAGCAAGCAAAAATCCGCCCAGCAATGGACGATTTAAATTTTCTGAATTGTGGTGTAAATGCGCACGATTTTTCCAAATAAGAAATAGTATGACCATCAACACAATTGGGCCGTGCCCTTGATCTTCGCTGTTCCATAAGCCTACAGAAAGTGAATGATAGGTAGGTATATATAGCGCAAGTAGCCCCACTAGAACTGGCCACCATTCGCGCAACCATTCAGGTATTAATTTATATTGTGCGGTTAAGTTACTTAACATGTTGCGCACTAGAATTCGTTGATAACTGCACCAACCACATGCGCGCCAGTGACGGCAATTTGATTACGCACTTCAGTAATATCAGAGAGGCATGTGTGATTGAGTCTTGATATTAGTAGCGCCCCACCGCAATGTGCAGCTGTAACTTGGGCATCTGCGCTAAGCTTGGCAGGAGACGCATCAACAAGAACAATGTCATATTTGCTTCTAGCGTAACTCATAAAGTGAGAAAAGCGAATGCGATTAAGTAACTCCTGCGGGTTTGGGGGTATGGTGCCAGCACCTAACACAGAAAGATCTTCAAAAAACTCCACTTTCTTAATCGCTTCTAAGCCTGCACGCTCAGCAATAATGTCTGATAGTCCATGATTTTCTTTCAAATTAAACATTTTTTGCTGACGTGGATCACGCATATTAGCGTCGATTAAAAGCGTACGCTCTCCTAGCTGAGAAAACATAATTGCTAAGTTTGCAGTAAGATAACTGACACCCTCACCAGCGTTAGAACTTACGATGGCTAAAGATTTATTCCTTTGATTAAACCAAAGCACCATTAGCTGGCTGCGCAAGGCGCGCAAGGCTTCTACTTGCTTGCTAAATGGTTGATATGCCGCTACAAGCTCACTGCTGTAATTGCCTTGGCCAGGTTGTAAATAAGGGTAGTTAAATTGCAGGGCGAGTGCTTGGCTAATGTCTGCTTCAGTAATAAGCCCAAGCTTTAAGGCAGCATCTCCAAATAACATATTATGCTCTTGCTGGATGCGAAGAATCCTATTGGTGTCTTCAGGGGATATTTTGCCAAGTTGGAGCAAAACCCTGCCAATTTTACCTATGCTAGCTTGGTTATTAGAAACCGATGTATTTGATGATTGAGTATTATTATTTTGCATGGATTTTATTTAGCTTTTAGCAGAAGGCGCGGTAAATGCATTATATTTTTAGCGTTATTTTGTGAGGATCCACTCCCTATAGTAAACACAGGTACTTCAAGTAAATTGCTGAGATCATCACGACTACGCACACGCCTATTTGCAATTTCGGCAAGCAGGGCAAGGCAAACCCCCAGCATTGTACCTAACAAGATAGCAAGCAATATGTTGCGTATTATTAGCGGGCTTGAGGGGCTTTGAGGGGCTGTAGCAGGATTAAGTACTGCTACATCAGACTGGTTCGCCTTTCCTTCTAACGTAGCTTGAGTATATCTTTGACTAGCTGCATCCATTGCGCGTTGTGCATTTTCGACATCGCGTTGCAAAACTGCAAGCTCATCTCTAGACAGATTGAGTTCTAGTACACGCGTCTTTTGTGCTGCCAAAGCCGCTTTTAGCTCTGCTTCACGGTGTTGATAAATCTTAGCAGTGCCGCCAACGCTACTACTCACATTTTGGGTTTCTTGTCGCAACATACTCTTGAGTTTATCTACTTCTTCCTTTGTGGCTTGATACTGAGGGTGGTTTACGCCTACACGCTGTGATAGCTCAGAAAGCTTAGATTCAGCACGAGAAATATCTACTTTCATATTTTGTACAACCATGTTAGCCGTTACATCGGGAGATGATGTGGGATTTCCACCCGCACTTCTCTGGCGTGAATTAGATTCAAAAGCCTGCGATTGCGCCATGACTAACTGCGTAGAAAGCTCGTTAAGGCGCGCACTTTCCACATCTAAGCTACCCATGATATTTGTTAGCCCTTTTTGCTGTTGATATTTTGAAATTTTTGCTTGGGCAGTTTCTAAATTTGCGCGCAGTGTCTTGGTTTGTTCCCCTAAAAAACTTGCGGCTTTTTGTGCAGGTTCAACTTTTAATTGGAGGTTTGTCTGAATGTACGCGCTAGCAAACCCGTTCACTACTGCTGCCGCAAATTCAGGATCAGCACCTTTAAAAGAAATCTCAAGCACACTGCTTTCTCTAGAGGGTTTGACTTCAAGCCCAACGAGCAGTTGATCAGCAAACCAAGTGCGAATATCACCTTTGCCTTGCGTGGCCTTATTAAATTGATTTTGGGCGGCTTGACTCTCAACGAATTTAAGCTGCTCAACCACTTTAATTGCTACATTTCGGCTAGTGATAATGTCGATCTGCGTGGCCATGTAACCAGGCATTAATTGAGCAGGAAGTACCGTACCTGTTACTGGATCCATACCTTTATAGTTAAGTACTAGCGAGGTAGTAGCAGTATAAGATTTAGGAAGAAATAAATTGTAAATAACTGTAGCCAACACAACCAAGGAAAATGTAACCAATACAATCCAAAAACGGGCTTTTAAAATCAGTAAAAACTGAGTGAAATTCATAAATATATGTTCCTAGAACAAGCTTTCTTGAACATAAATGACATCGTCCTGTTGTATTGTATCAGTCATCGCAGGACGCGTTTCCACCGTCACGCCAGCAGCGTTCTGGCGATTCACCTTAATATTGCGTTCTGTTCCCCGCAATGATAGACCGCCGCCCTGAGCCAACGCCTGCATGACGGTCATGCCACGCTCAAGCCGATATGAGCCAGGGCGCTGCACTTCACCATAAATATAAAAAACAGGTGCGCGCGGTACGAACACTACCTCGCCTCCATAGAGAACAATATTTTTTAAACTATCTGCTTTACCCATTACTTTTTGCAAATCATATTCGGTTTTGTTAGCCCCGTTTATCACCGTGACCACGTCAGATCCATCTGGCAGAACGCCCCCAACAAGCGCGAGTAAATCTGCAAGATTTGTTGTTCTGTCAATTGGATAACGACCAGGTTTAAAAACGCTGCCCAATACTGAGACTAGCTTACTTTGGAACTGTGTCACAAGGATATTGACCTGCGGGTTTTTAATGTAACCACCTTTTTCTAGCATACTGGCTATTTTTTTCTCAGCAGCAAAAGTAGACATACCGCCGATTTTGACTGCTCCTATTAACGGGTAACTGATGATATCGCCTTCTGCAATGCGACTTTCGAGACTTAAATCAGGATTATTGAAAACAGTAATTCTAATTAAGTCACCAGCACCTAGAACATAGGTAGGCTCTTGAGCTGAGGCTAAGGGTAGCCAAGTCAATACTAGCAAAGCCATGACACAAGTTAAGAAGCGTTTCATATTGTTACCTATAAATATTCATAATTTAGTGCTTATATTTTTTTACTTAAGTCATTAAGTTGCTTAAAGCTTTATTGATTAAAGGCCTGATAAGCCTTTTTCTATGTGGTCTGCCGTTTTACCATTATCTGCTGGTTTTAGAACAACTGCAGGCGAAGATGGTTCAGCAGGCGAGTCTTGCTTGTCGAGGCCTGTGGGCTTGGTCAATTCAGGGTTTGAATTAGTACTAGCAGGCTCGAATTTTTTATTGATATATGTAATCTTGGCTGCACTGCGTATGCGGCTAACTTCGGCTTCAGCTACTTGCTTGCGCTTTTGGCTCAAAAGTATGCGCTCGATAATTGGTTTTGAATCAACCTCTGAGATAGGTTTGCTTTGAATATCTGCCATTCTGCTAACCATCACCCGTTGATTGGTTTTGAAGAAAATGATATCGCCAATCGCCATTTTGCTAATCTTAGTCAGGAATTCAGTGGGTAATGATTCGGCTGCATGTGCTTCTTTAGCTTGCGCATACGTGATTTGGTGTTCAGTAAGCCATTTTGTCACGTCTTCGATTGTTTTGGCGGTGTCGCTTAAAGTCTCAAGTTCATTGTTGTGGCTTGCACTTGCTGTAAATACAAGCTGATCCATTACATATATTTTGCGATTTGCAAAAATATCAGCATGATTACTGCGGTAATCAGCAATTTCTGCTTCTGTAGGCTTGGTGAGCGAAGATACTTTACTTTCGAGGTAAGATTGAGCAAGAATTTGCATTTTTGCATTTTCGATAGCTTGCATGACGCGAGGATCACGATCTAACTTAGCTTTTAGACTTTCTTGTACAAGGATTTGGCGATCTACAAGTTTCTGTACAATTTGCTTTTCTGCTAGCGCTTGCTGCTCAGGCTTAATTTTGGCACGCTGGAGCTCATCATTGAGCTGTAGAAAAGTGATATCGTCGCCGTTAACGCTAGCAATTGATTGGCTGGCTTTTTCTGCCTGATCTTTTTCCCCGCAGGCAACCACTAGCCCGCAGATAGTGAGTGCGACGATAGCTTTAGCAAAGCACTTCAATGGGATTGCACACATATTCTTTGCATTCTCGTTCATTCACAACCCTTTTAAAAGCTCAACAATCAATGGCTACATAACGCTTTATTGATTATATAAGCACCCATCATTTTTACATTTATAGCGACTACAAGTAAATAGCCCAATTGGTATGTTATTTAGTGGGTGTTGAACTTGTTTAAAATAAGATACTCGCGTCTACGCCTGCTGTAGTATCGGTGTAATCTAGCCCAGAAATATTTGAGTCTCTGCTACTGTACCTGAGATTAGTGCCGAGCGTGAAATTACGCCAAGGCGACCAATCTATGCCTGCGCTGACAGATTTTCCTCTGTCGACTCTATGAGTAGATGGAACAAAACCCCCGCCAAGAAATGTCCGTTCATAAATACTTGCGTTTGCACTCAGTCTAATCTTATTACTTAAGTTGTAAATAGGAGAAAAACTCAATGTGTTTTCACGTGTATAACTGCTGTCACTGTTCCAGTAGCTTGATAATATACTATTTGCTGAGAATCCAAATTGTAACTTTCCTGTCGGTATCCAGTAGTAGTCTGCGCGTCCTTCCATCCCCGAATAGTCCCGCTGAGAAAAGTTGTCATGATCGCGAGTTAAATAAGCCGCACGTAAATTGAGTCGCGATTGTCCAGACAGCAGCCAATTAAGTTTAGCTTCAGCCTCTTTTTCATTATACCCAGTGTCTGAAAGAGATAAAAAGTTAGGTGTTTTGCGACCATATTCACCATTGCGTTGATGACCCATCATGGTGATTGAACTGCCTGAGCGGAAATCATATTTTACCCCGCCATCTAGCGAGACCGAGCTGAAATTATCCTGTTCAATGAAAGTCTCGCTATTTTTCTGCTCTTTGCGCGTAATGCCACCAAGTAGGTGCCAAACCCCGTGAGGTGAAAAATCTGCTTCAAAACGTTGGGTTTGGGTAACGCGAATATTTTTGACAGTCCTAATGGTGAAGTTTCTAAAATCCTGAAAGTCGGTCAGTGATTGCGTGCGGTCGGCATAGAGCGTACCTGTTAGGCGTGGGGTAAGAGACCACAGCCATGCAGCATCGTAGTTATGGGCACTAAAATTCAAGCTTTTATTTTTTTGGTAGCGGTAAGAATTTAAGGTGTAATTCACTTTAAATCTTTGTAGTGAATACAGTTTATCTAATTGGATACCTGCATAAGACTTAGTAATGTTGTCTGAACGTTTTGAAGAAGGTAATAGAAATAGATTGTTATCATGTTCCCAAGAAACGCCTGCAATCGCATGTAAAGGGTCTTTTTCGTCTGCAAAAGCAGTTAAAGGAAACGCAACAAAACTTAATAAAAACAATGTGTTAACTTGAATTTTGTTGAGGCCAATAATATTTGGAATATTTAAGGGTCTATTTATTTGAACCACAAGCCGAGACAAGCCACCATTATTGACCGCTTGGCTTCTGCCAAATGCCATAAGAAGAAATGTTGTTTGCAAAGCACTTCTCTCAAACATTTCTAGTAATAAATTACGCTTTGATTTCATTTAAACTAAAATACTCAAATAATTTTTAACAAAAATACAATAGTATTCAACATGATATGTTATGTATTTAAACTAATCAATTATAAAACTACCCTAACCCAATGTATAAATGCATAGTGGCTTATTTACAACAGTAATATGTTAGCTAGGGATGGCAGAAAATAGGGGCTATTTGATGTAGATAGCCAAAAATTCGAGATAGTTGCATTGGGGCTGGAAAAAATTAAATCTTGCACTTTTGTAGGTTTGACAAAAATAGTGCGGAAATTGAAAATGGAAATTAGTGCGTAAACTTTTGGTCAACTAAGGTTTTAAGAAATTATTACTTAATCAACTATAAAGCAGTTTGGTAATTTGGAAGAAATAAAGAAATTTAAATCTTATATAAAACTGGTGGCCGGAGCGGGAATCGAACCTGCGACACGCGGATTTTCAATCCGCTGCTCTACCGACTGAGCTATCCGGCCAACGTGAAATAGCTTATCACTATTTGCAAGTCGCGCATTATAGCAAACTTAAACATTTATTGGCATAAAGCATCGCAATTTATTTAATGCTAATGTGGTCAAATTAATTTAATTGCACTATGATGTAATTGTCGGTGCAATTATCGGGCTAAAGCTTTTGCGTGTCTTTGGAATTATCGGTTTTAATAAATCTAATTAAAATTAAGAGGAGAATTAAATGGGCATGTTTTCATTTATTAAAGAAGCTGGAGAAAAGTTGTTTGGTATTGGCGAGGCTAAGGCGACAGAAGAAGTTGCAAAAAAAGACCCAACGCCAGTGAATGTGGATGCGGCGAATAAGGCAGCAGCCAATGCTATTGCTAACTATGTAGCAAAAATGAATTTAACGGCTGATGGATTGGCGATTGGCTTTGATGGCGCATCTGGCACAGTGATTGTGCAAGGCATGGCGGACACGCAAGAAACCAAAGAAAAGATTTTATTATGTTGTGGTAACGTGGCTGGGGTTGAGCATGTGCAAGATCAGCTAGGCGTTATTCAAGCAGAATCAGAACCACAGTTTTATACAGTAGTGCGCGGTGATACTTTATCTAAAGTGGCTAAAGAGTTTTATGGTAATTCCAATGCTTACATGAAAATTTTTGAAGCGAATAAGCCTATGTTAAGCCACCCAGATAAGATTTATCCAGGTCAAATGTTACGCATTCCACCACAGTAGTTAATTAAAGGAGTTCCAAATGAAACCATTTTTTCGTGCAATATTAGCAAGCGTTTTTGCTGTTACTTTACTAGTTGCTTGCAACAAATCAGATGATGCTGTAGATAATATGAAAGAAGAAGTAGGTGAAGCGGTAGATGCTACTAAAGAAGCCGCGGGCGCTGTGGCTGAAGAAACAAAAGAAGCAGTGACTGATGCTGCATCTGATGCGGCTGCCGCAACTACTGAAGCAGCCGCAGAAGCTAAAGAAGAGGCAGTAGACGCGATTCAGGCGGCAAAAGATGCCGCAGCAGCAGCTAAAGAATAATTTAATATTTTAGTTTTTTAACCCGTAAAGCTGTGAGGTTTTGCGGGTTTTTCATTTAAACTTGTCGCTATGATAAGTTTTCAAATTTCGCCGCTGGCGAGCTCGCTAAAATCAGCATTACAGCGAAAAATAGACTATAAAACCAAGCCGCTTGGCGCGCTTGGTACGCTTGAAACAATCGCGATCCAAATCGGACTGATTCAAAATACTTTAGAGCCTAAACTAAGTAAGCCGACTATGCTGGTGTTTGCGGCTGACCACGGCATTGCCAATAGTGGCGTGAGTCCTTATCCGCAAGCGGTGACTGCGCAGATGGTGCTTAATTTTTTAAGCGGCGGCGCAGCTATTAATGTATTCGCTAAGCAAAATGGATTTAATTTGCTTGTGGTGGATGCTGGCGTCAATTATGTATTTGATGTGCATCCAGATTTAATAGATGCCAAAATTGCCATGGGCACAGCCAGCTACTTAACGCACAGTGCCATGAGTATCAAGCAATGTGAGCAAGCACTTACACGCGGCGCAGGCCTTGCGCAAAAAGAAATTGAGTCTGGATGCAATGTCATGGCTTTTGGTGAGATGGGTATAAGTAACACTTCAAGTGCCAGCTGTTTAATGAGTGTTTTGTGTAGTCTGCCAGTGGAACAATGTGTGGGTCGCGGTACTGGTTTGGATGATGTCGGAGTGCTTAAAAAAACCGAGATTCTTAAACAGGCCATAAATCATCATCTACCAAATGGGCAAGATGTCATGCAAGTGTTAGCTACTTTCGGCGGTTTTGAAATCGCCATGATGGTAGGCGCAATGCTTGCAGCGGCAGAGCAAAAAACGATTTTAATCATAGATGGCTTTATCGCCAGTGCGGCATTATTAGTAGCTTTTAGAATGCAGCCGAATATTTTAGATTATTGTATTTTTGCGCATTGCTCAGATGAACATGCGCATAGGCAAATGCTTGATTATCTTGGGGTAAAGCCCTTGCTGGATTTAGGTTTACGTTTAGGTGAAGGCACGGGTGCGGTTTTGGCTTATCCTTTAGTGCAGGCTTCGGTAAACTTTTTAAATGAAATGGCGAGCTTTGAATCAGCTGGCGTGAGCGAAAAAAATGCTGTCCCAGAGAAAACCAATGCGTAAAGAGTGGCAGTATTTTTTACTGGCACTTGGTTTTTTTACACGTATTCCCGTGCCAAATTTTGCCGACTTTCATGAGTCTGATTTAAACCATAGTGCTAAATACTTCCCTTTAGTCGGCATTATTGTGGGCTTGGTAGGGGCGGCTAGCTTTTTCTTAGGTGCTCAATTTTTTCCTCAAACTATAGCGGTATTAATTAGTATGGCCAGCACTATTTATCTAACAGGTGCATTTCACGAAGACGGTCTGGCAGATAGTGCGGATGGCTTAGGTGGAGGCTGGGATAAAGAGCGAATACTCACTATTATGCAAGATTCACGCTTAGGTACTTATGGTGCAGTGGCTCTATTTTTAATGTTATTTGCCAAGTACCAAACTTTGAATGCAATGCATGGCATTCTGATTCCTGCCACACTTGTTTGCGCACATGCTTTAAGTCGATTAAGTGCAGTATGGATCATGCACACGTTAAGTTACGTAAAGCTTGACGGTAAAGCAAAGCCGCTGGCTACAGAAATAAAAGGCATAGATTTTGTTTTAGCGCATTTATTTGGCTTGTTGCCAGTGATCAGCTTATTGGCTTTTATGGTGACAGATCATTTCACGCCAAGGTTAATTACAGAACTATTGTTAATGACATTAATCCCCATGCTCTTAAGCTGGCTATGGTGGCGGCATAAAATCCGCAAGTGGCTAGGCGGTTATACAGGAGATACTCTGGGTGCTATGCAACAAATCACTGAACTCGCGTTTTATTTGGGTATGTTGGCTTGGAGTATGCGCTTATGAAGCTTACTTTAATTAGACATACTAGCTTGCAAATTGAGCAAGGCATTTGCTACGGGCAAACGGATATAGACGTGGCTGCGAGTTTTATGCAAGAAGCGGCTGATACAAAAGAAAAGTTAAAAGATATGCAAGTAGATGCTGTTTTTACTAGTCCATTGCAACGGTGTGCAAAGCTTGCACATGCGCTGGCATTGGCAGAAATTAAGCATGATGAACGCCTAAAAGAACTGCATTTTGGTGAGTGGGAAATGCAAGCTTGGGATGATATTCCCCGAGATGTTTTTGATGAGTGGGCGCAAAATTATGCAGAGCTTGCACCGCCTAACGGTGAAACTTTTAGTCAGCTGCAGCAGCGTGGTATTACATTTGTTAATGAGTTGCTCAGCGAATATCCTAAATGCCACATTGTAGTAGTGACGCACGGTGGCATGATACGCGCCATGCTAGCGCATGTGCTTAACATGCAGTTAAAAGGTTTGTTTAGGTTTAATGTGGATTATGGCAGTATTACGCAGCTAGACTTTAGTGGTGCTGTGCCCAAGATTGAGTTTGTAAATAGATAGTCCTAAGTTGCTAAGCGCAGCTTCTAAGGTACTCCAACCATCATCTGGTGGTAAGCCAAAGCGCAATGATTTTTCATCATTAAACAATCTTACCCAAACACCATGTTGCGCTAAGACTTCGTGTAACTTTATGGCTTGTGGTATTTTTACATATTGAAATAGCGCCGTGCCACCACTTGGCTTAAGCCCATATTGCGTGAGTAGTAATTTTAGTTTTTCGCCATCTATATTTAATTGCGTGCGTCTATCAGACTGCCATGTGATATCAAGCAAAGCCACTTTAGCTATATAGCGGCTTGCGCCAGAGAGCGACCAAGGGCCAAGGATCTCTTGTGCTTGGTTTAATAATGTTTGATTCGCCAATAAAAAACCGACTCTGGCACCTGCTAAACCAAAAAACTTGCCTAATGAGCGCAATACCAATAAACCTTGTAAATGCGTGTGCGCGGCTATGCTGCGTTCTGGCGTAACGTCCATAAAGGCTTCATCAACAATTAACCAAGCACCGTGCAGATTAAGTGTGTGATGCCATTGTAATAATTGATCTTTGCTAAAGCATTGCCCAGTTGGGTTGTTGGGGTTGCATAGCAGCAATACATCGGTGTTTTTTAAAAGATTGTCATCAGGCGTACCATCAAAAAAAGTGATGTTGTGCCCATGTTGTTGCCACGCATAGGCGTGTTCTTGGTACATGGTACTTGGCATGGCAACGCGGCAAGGCGGTCTTAATTTGGGCAACACTTGCAAGACTGCTTGCGAGCCAGCGGCAGGCAGTAAAGTAGCGCAACCATAGTAATGGCATGCAGCTTCAATTAAACCATCATGGTCTTCTGGCAGACGCTGCCATGCGCTTATTGGAATATTAGGTATGGGGTAATGGTTTGGGTTAATGCCGGTGGATGAGTCTAACCAAGAATCAAGCGCAATACCATATTGTTGCATCGCTTGCGTTAAGTTGCCGCCGTGCTCAAGCATGCCGCACTACCTCAATCAGCATAAATACTATCAGCCAGCTATATACGCCATATCGCACTAACTTAAGTGCGCGTGCAATATCCGTCACATTGGGTTGGTTTTGAGTGCCCAATGTAGGACGCAAATGCCACTCACCTTGGTAACAAGCAGCGCCACCTAGTTTTATATCAAGGGCGCCTGCTCCAGCAGACATCACAGGCCCGGCATTGGGGCTGTCCCACAAGGGTGCTTGATGTCTCCAGCAAGTGATGGCAAGTTTAGTCTGTCCAAGTAGCGCATAAGTGAGTGCGGTTAGCCTTGCAGGTACATAACTGATGACATCATCTAAACGCGCAGCAGCCCAGCCAAAATAAAAATAACGCGGGGTTTTATAGCCCCACATGGCGTCCATGGTGTTAACTAACCTGAATGCTAGCGCACCTGCGCCGCTCGCAATAAAAAACCAAAATAGGGCACCAAATACGCCATCGTTACCATTTTCAAGTACTGATTCAATCGTAGCAGGTACTGGCTCAATGGCAGCAGAGTCACGACTCACCATGTATGAAGCTGCCAGCTGAGCACCTTCGTGATTATTGGCTTGCAGTGCACTGGTAACTGCATTGGCATGGTCGTGCAGACTTTTGTGGCCAATGGCAAAATACAACAGTAAAGTATTGGCAAAAATACTAATAGCGTCATTGGCATCACTAATATTACAAATCCAATAGGCCGCTAACACAAATGGGCTTAGCAGCAACACTAACGCCACTGAGCCAATAAAACGCTGAGTGGTTTTATTTTGACTATTACTTGGGTTAAACCACGCCTCTAATTTATTTGCCAGCCAGCCAAATCCCACCAAAGGATGATAACGCCGTGGCTCGCCCAAGATCAAATCGAGCGTAACCGCCACGCAAGCCAACACTGGCAATATGAGATAATAATAAGATGAAAACATTAATGGTTCAAGGTACGACTTCAGATGCTGGTAAAAGTACGCTAGTAGCTGCGCTGTGTCGCATATTGTACCGCAGGGGGCTGAAAGTCGCGCCTTTCAAACCACAAAATATGGCACTTAACTCTGCCGTCACCATTGATGGCGGCGAGATAGGCCGCGCACAGGCGGTGCAAGCGCAGGCTTGTGGTCTGAGTCCGCATACCGATTTTAACCCTGTGCTGCTTAAACCTAACTCTGATACGGGTTGCCAAGTAATTATTCATGGCAAAGTGTTAGATAACCAAGAGGCCTCGGCCTACCACGACTACAAAAAAACCGCGATGCAGGCCGTGCTAACATCTTACCAGCGCTTAAGTACGCAATATGACCATTTAATGGTAGAAGGTGCGGGCAGCCCTGCCGAGATTAATTTGCGTGAAAATGACATTGCCAATATGGGCTTTGCCGAAGCTGTTGATTGCTCCGTGATTTTAATTGCGGATATAGATCGCGGCGGCGTTTTTGCGCATATTGTGGGTACGCTGGCATTGTTGTCTGAAAGCGAGCGAGTACGTGTTATTGGCTTTGTCATTAATCGCTTTAGGGGTGATATTGCTTTATTGCAATCGGGGTTAGATTGGCTAGAAAAAGAAACAGGCAAGCCCGTGCTGGGCGTGTTGCCTTATTTGCACAACTTTCACCTTGAAGCCGAAGATGCCGTGCCGAAAACTCCTTCCCGCACAAAGGGGGAAGGTTGGGACGGGGGTGAAGCGCTTGTTGATGAGGAGTATCAGTCTCATCTTCACCCCCACCCTAACGCTACCCCTGAAATGGGGAGGGGGTTGCCGCGCTTAAAAGTGATAGCACCTGTGTTGCCGCACATATCTAACCACACCGATTTTGATGCGCTACGCTTTCACCCCAGTGTAGATTTTCAATTCGTAAAACTGGGTGATGCGATTCCGCCAGCTGACTTAGCCATACTGCCCGGCAGTAAAAATGTACGCGGCGATTTGCAGTATTTAAAAGACTTTGGCTGGCAGCAAGCACTCACTCAGCATCTACGATATGGCGGTAAAGTCATCGGTATTTGCGGCGGTTTTCAAATGTTAGGGCAAGTAATACATGACCCTTATGGTGTAGAGGGCGACACAGGGTCAACGCAAGGTTTTGGCTGGTTAGCCATGCAAACCACTTTGGAAAAAGAAAAGCAGCTAAAACAAATCACAGGTCAATTATGTTTTGCTGATGCGCAAGGCTTTACAGATAGGCAAGTCAAAGGTTATGAAATCCACATGGGTGTGAGCGAAGGCGCGGCGCTCAACAAACCAGCTTTAATGATTGACGGCAAGCCAGAAGGCGCAATTTCAGAAGATAATCAAATAGCAGGCACTTATGTTCACGGTTTGTTTGACCATGCTGAATCTTGCGCGGCGTGGCTGGCTTGGGCAGGGTTAAAAGAGCCTCAACCTTTTGATTATGAAGCGCTAAAAGAATCAGAGCTCAATCGTTTAGCCGATTGTGTAGAAAATCATTTGGACTGGACAAAACTGGCAGATTATTTGCCGGATTAAGTGAGGTTATTGCTCAGCAACTACTTTAATCTGCTCTCCCAAGCATTCCACCACCTGCCCCGCGCGGATTTTAGCGGTTTTGCGCAGTTCAGTTTCACCATCAACTGTGACGATACCTTCTGCCACCATGGCTTTGCCTCGGCCGCCGCTATCTGCAATGCCTTCGGTTTTTAGCAAATCACATAGGGCGATGTATTCACCTTTTAGTTTGAACTCTGTCATGTTTAGCCTTTTAATTTGAAAGGTAATCCAGCGGCAACAAAAGTCACGCTATCTGCATTTTTTGCCACATCTTGATTGAGTCTGCCTTGCTCATCTTGAAATCGGCGATTGATTTCACCTAGCGGCACAATGCCCATGCCGACTTCATTGCTGACTAATAAAACAGTCGCTTTCAACTTAGCTAAAGTTTCAAGTAGTGCAGAACGTTCTGCTGCCCAAACCACACCTTCAGGTGGTGCACAATCTGGGCAAATGCACTGTGCTAACCAAAGCGTGAGGCAATCAACAATCAGGCAAGTATCTGCGGCATCGTTCTCTAACAAGGTGTTGGCTAAATTAAAAGGCACTTCGATAATCTGCCAATGTTTGGGACGGCGGTCTTTGTGGTGCTGCACGCGCGCTTTAAACTCGTCATCGTAGACTTGCGCGGTAGCGATATACATGACTGGCAACTCACTTTGCGCGGCCAGTTTTTCCGCATACGCGCTTTTGCCGGAGCGCGCACCACCTAAAATTAAATGAATGCTCATATTGAGACCTTTGCGTGAGATAAAGTCTAACGTAATTTTGAAAAATATCTAAATTTCGTCATCCTCGCGAAAGCGGGGATCCAGTTACGTTTTAATTTAAAATGGATTCCCGCTTTCGCGGGAATGACGGTGAAAAAATATGAACTGAATATTAAACTTAGCATTTGTTGCTTGCGCCCCATTGCTGCATTATTTTTTCTAATTGTTTTAAGCCGTGTGTAAAAACGGATGGCCCAGGTTGCAAAATATCGGCGGATTTTATCTCAAAAATCATACCATTTTTTACTGCGGGAATCTCATTCCAACCTTTACGAGCGATGACTTGTTCAGGCTGAAATTTTTTGCCACACCACGAGCCGATGATGATATCGGGCATGCGCGCTAACACTTGCGCAGGTGTCACCACACGCTCACGCGCGCTGTGAAATTGCGAAAGCTCTGGAAAACAATCTTCACCGCCTGCAATATTAATCAACTCCGCCGCCCAACGGATGCTACACATCATGGGTTCATCCCATTCTTCAAAATAAACAGTCGGCCTGCAAGGCAATCTGGATGCGGCTTCCAGAGCCTCTTTTATTTGTTTTTGATAAGCACTAACTAAAGCCTCGGCCTTATTTTGTGCGCCAACTAAGCGGCCTGTGGTGAGTATCATGCGCAAAATATCTTCCACCGAACGTTGATTAAACACATGCACCTCAATGCCCGCCTTAATTAGCGTAGCGGCGATGTCGGCTTGCAGATTAGAAAATCCCAGCACTAAATCAGGCTTGAGTTCTAAAATTTTCTCTATTTTTGCACTGGTAAAGGCAGAGACTTTTGGTTTCTCTTTGCGCGCTTCAGCAGGGCGTGTGGTGTAGCCAGAAATGCCAACAATGCGGTCTTGCTCGCCCAGCATATAAAGTACTTCTACGGTTTCTGTGGTCAGGCAGATAATGCGTTCAGGCAGTGTGTTCAAATTCCATCCTTGTCATTTTGCCAGCTATTTTCCATCAACATCTCCGAGAGAGGCTTTTCTTTTACCCAACCTTCTTCTACTAGCATGGGCTCTTTGTAAAAGCTATTGACATGGCCTAGGCATAAAATTGCGATAGGTTTTGCTCCAGTTGGCATGCGGAGTAGCGCCGCTAGTTTGACGGGGTCAAATAACGAAACCCAGCCCATGCCGATGCCTTCTGCCCGTGCAGCTAGCCACATGTTTTGTATAGCGCAACTCACCGATGCAATATCCATTTCTGGTAAGGTACGGCGGCCAAAAATATGTTTTTCTCTATGATCACAAAGGGTGGCGACCAGCACTTCGCCGCAATCTAAAATGCCTTCTACTTTAAGGTGCATAAATTCCGCCATGCGGACGGTGGTTTCGTATTCGCCAATGGCTTGCGCAGTTTTGGCGCGTTCTTCATCCACCAACTTGTGAATCTTTTTGCGTAAATCAGTGTCGCTAATGCGCATAAAACGCCACGGCTGCATGAGTCCTACGCTAGGTGCGTGGTGCGCGGCGTGTAACAATTTGGTGAGTAGCTCGGGCGCAATGGGCGTCGGTAAAAAGTGGCGCATATCGCGGCGCTCGGCGATGACTTTGTATATCGCCTCTTTTTCGTACTCTGGGTAGCTAAAACTCATGCTGTAAAAAGCGGTGCAACAAAGTGTGGGTTAGATGCAAAGTAAAAATGCAAAAAACTAGCGGTGATATTATCTTGCTTGTAAATCGCCTCGCCTTTGCCATAGCGGCCAGTGGCGGTGTGTGTGGCTTGCATAGGCGTTTCAAATTTCCCATAGTGAAACGTATGTGCGCCAATTTTGCCATCCGAAGTTTCAAGATGTTGTGTGCCCAAGCCTTGTAATTTTGCTTGAATTTCACTTACCCCTTGTAGCAAGCCAAAAGTAGCTGTGCCATTAATGCTTTTCCCTAAAGCCATCATACCGCCACATTCGGCTAATATCGGCTTACCAGTATCCGCTGCATTTTGCAGGCTTTCACGCATGGTTTGGTTTTGGTTGATTATATTTAGATGGAGCTCTGGATAACCGCCTGGAAGCCAATAGGCATCGGCTTCTGGCAGTTTCTTGTCTGCCAGTGGCGAAAAATAAACAATTTCCGCGCCTAGTGATTTTAAGCAATCAATATTGGCGGGGTAGATAAAGCAAAACGCGGCATCTTTTGCTATGGCAATGGTTTTGCCTTGCAATAATTGTGGCGTTGACTGAATTTTTGGCGCATTAAAATGTATGGTGGGCGGTACTGGAAGTTCGCTGCTATCCGCTAACACCTGTGCGGCGGCTTCAATACGTGCTTCTAGGTCGGTAATTTCGTCGGCAAGATGCAGCCCTAGGTGCCGCTCTGGCAAGCTGAATCTTTCATCTTTTTGCAGCGCGCCTAGCCACGGTGTGCTTGCTGGTAGAGCCTTCTGTAACATACCTGCGTGGCCTGCGCTGCCCACTTTATTGGCAATAACACCTGCTTTATTTAATGCGCTGTCAAAATCATAAAGCCCATGTGCAATCGCCGCAAAAGTTTGCGCCATGCCGCTGGCATCAATCACCAACGCCACTGACAAGCCAAACGTTTTGGCAATATCGGCGGTGCTTGGCGTGCCATCATACAAGCCCATGACGCCCTCAGCGATTATCACATCTGCCTCTTGCGCTGCTCTGTATAACTGCGCTTTACCATCTTCAAGTCCACACATGCCTAAATCTAGGTTATAAACAGGCCTACCCGTGGCGGCTTGCAGAATCATGCTGTCGATAAAATCTGGCCCGCATTTAAACGCTTGAACGGTTAAGCCACGGTTGCGCCAAGCGCGCGCCAGCGCGGCGGTGACCAAGGTTTTACCTTGGCCTGACGCAGGCGCAGAAATGAGAATGGCGGGGCGACTTATTTTTTCCACATCGTCATTCCCGCGCAGGCGGGAATCCATTTAAGGTTTTAAAGTCAACATGGATTCCCGCCTGCGCGGGAATGACGGAATTGGGGTGATTTAAGGCGAATGAATATTTATAAATTAGCTGCATTTTTATTAGAACTCAATACCTAGCATGGCCTGTACGCCATTCTGAAACGCATGTTTTACTAGTGCAATCTCGCTTACTGTATCGGCAAGGTCAATTAAACCAGCTGGCGCACCACGCCCTGTTACGACTAAGTGCTGCATGGTAGGGCGGTTTTTGATGGCAGCAATCACGTCATCTATTTCTAGCCATTGATATTTTAGCGTGTATGTAAACTCATCCAAAATGACGAGGTCGATAGCAGGGTCTTGTAACGCTTGCTTCACCAAAGTCCAAGCAGATTGGGCAGTTTGTTTATCTTGCTCGGCATTTTGTGTTTCCCACGTAAAACCATCGCCCATCACATGCCATGAAAGATTATTAGCCACATTTGGTGAGGTTTTAAAAAACGCTTCTTCACCCGTATCAGAGCGACTTTTAATAAACTGAACCACAACAGCTTTCATGCCATGCCCAAGTGCACGCGCAAGCAAACCAAAAGCCGCAGTCGATTTACCTTTGCCATTGCCTGTGTGGATAAGAAACAGCCCACGTTTTGCGTGGGCTGCGGCGATATTGGCATCGACCACCGCCTTTTTGCGCTGCATACGCGCCAAGTGACGATTTTTTAAGTCGCGGGTTTCTTGGTTTTGCATGGTCACGCTTACGTGGTTTTATGTAGCTTTATGTGACAATACTTGGCTATTTACAAATTTCACCAGCACCCACGCTAAGCCTAAGTACATCATGGCATACGCTACATAAGGCGTGTAATACTGCGCTATGCGTTGCGAAAACTCAATGATAGTCAATGTATTTACTTTGTCTGAAAAGCTATACCAAAAAGCGTTAGAAAGTACAAAAGCCACACTGCTTGCAGCCCAGCCAGCCAAAGCATATGGCATTATCGCGAACGGCCTTTCACGCTTGGCCAACCAGCGCCCAGCGCCCCACACAGCGGCATAGGTGGGGATTAAGCCCCAATAACCAAGCGACATACAGTAATCAGAAACGCCTTTGTAGCCCAGCGCGTAAGCATCCATACCAAATGCAACAATAATTGCCAAAGCCAACCAGCTGGTGCGCGCGATTAGTAATCCGCCCAAAAATAATACCGCCAATGTGGCATCGGGCAAATACACGTTATCGCCAAAGTGATTGGTGCGGGTAAGTAAAATCAAACCAATTAAACCAGCACCTTGCCAGAGTGTTTTGTTGTTAAGTAACTTATTAAGTGCGAACATAAAAATGACTCCTTTTTTAACTTGCTAATATTGTAACCCTTATCAGGTAATTTTGCGTGATAAGGGTTATGGCTTATTTACTTAGGTGAGTAACGTACGCTTACAAATAAATTACTACCTGGGGTGTTGTAATCTGGTGCGGTGAGGTTGAACGTGCTGCTAGTGGTAGTTAATGCATATTGTTTATCAAACACATTGTTCACCCTAGCGTTGAGTGACCAATCTTGATTAATTGCATATTTTGCTGTGAAGTTAAGTAGTGCGTAGCCACCAAGTTTGATTGCGTTGTCAGCATCGTTATAATGCTTGCCGCTAGCAACTAGCTCGCTACCCAGCTCCCAGTCACCCCAGTGTTGGCCTAGCCAAATAGCACCATGCTGCTTTGATCGCCTTGCAAGAATTTTGTCGGTGTCATCGTTGCGCGGGTCTTGAATATCAGCATTTGCACGTAGAAAATAATTAGAGAGCCGACCTTCGTACGACAAACTTAAACCTTTAATGGTAGCAGAGCCAACATTGGCCGGTGAATCATTAAAAAGACCTTGGCAGCATATAAGCAAGTTATCGACTTTGTTATGAAAAATAGTGGCTGATATTTTATGTTGGTCTTGGTTATAACTGACCGTCATTTCTTTATTATGTGAGGTTTCTGGTTTTAAATTAGGGTTACCTTGATATGTGCCAAATGCCCCAAAACTTTGAAACGGCCAATAAAGATCATTAAAAGTAGGTGCTCTATAAGCTGTACCGTAGCTTGCAGAGGTGCGCCAAAAGTCATTTAGCTGGTAGCCATAGCCAATGTTGCCTGTTGTATGACCACCAAACTGAGAGTTGTTGTCGCGTCTTAAGCCCAACTTAAATGCGTGTGCATCCTGTTCGAGCAAGTAACTAGCAAGATAGCCATTATTAAATCTTTTATTTTGACTAAAATCAATATTACCTTTTACTTTGTCCTCTAGCCTGTCATAAGCCAGCACCAAATTGCCAAGAGGTAGCTTGATGTCGTTTTGCCAAGAAAGTTGCTGTTGCGTTGTGCGCAAATGACTTGTTCCAAAGCTGCCTACGCTACTTTGTGTGTCCATACTTTTGCCGATTCTTAAATGGCTAAGCCAAGCGTCTGCAATTTTGTTGTTGCTGGTGATTGCAAATATTTCTTGACGTAAATTTTGATGAGCAGGAAAATTGTCTCCATCAAAATTGTAGTGTCCTTGAGAAGTGAAAATCTGCGCACCAATTTCTTGTCCTTCAGTTATTGTGTGGCTGATGTTGCCATTAAAGCTTAAATTACGAAACGCATCATTATCGGCGTCTTGTCCAGTATGGGTTCTTAACGAAGAAATACCATTAGTCGTTAAAGAAGCAGCAGCCAAAGCAAAACGAGTGCTTTCATTCGCGCCGTTAAACATCACAGAAGCTTGTTGTGTGTTATGACTACCAACACCAGCAGAGGCCGCAAGATGTGAGCCATCTTGACCCTGTTTTGTAAATATTTGAATCACACCGCCAATTGCATCTGAGCCATACAGACTTGAGGCTGGGCCTCGCACAATTTCGATATGGTCAATTTGTTCAGGTAGAATTTGGCTAAAGCTGGTAGTGCCAAGCGTGGCAGATGAGACACGCATACCATCAATTAAAACTACTACTGATTGTGAATTGTTGCCTCTAATATGAATATTAGAGGTCGCACCTACACCACCATTAGATTCAATTTCGATGCCAGATTGCGTGCTTAGTAGTTCTGACAAGGTTGACTGTCCTGCGCGTTCAATTTCTTCGCGATTAATCACCGTAACATCAGCAATTACGCTTTCTCGAGGTTGTGCAATACGGCTAGCCGTGACAACAACGTCATCCAAATTGATATTTTCTGCTGAATAACTAGGTGCTGCAAATGCAAGCGCAATAACGCTTACGATGATTTTTTTGGACATTATATTTTCCCTAAGTTACATGCGTCCCCGCATGTAGATTCTTAAAAACTAGGGAATAACGAAGGACAAAACAGACAAAAATTGCGCTCGGCCAATATTTTAAAAACATAGCATTTAAAAATAGCGGAGCTACAGCTTTTGACACCGTCACCCCGCGGTATTTCCTAGCGTGCCTTAACATTAAGGCTTTAGTTGCGAGGCCGGTCTCCGGGCTTGTGACAATAGAATTTACGCCTTCCCAAGTTTTTAAAAGCAAGCTCAGTGGCATGTTGTAAATCTTAAATCACTTACCGTTGCGGGGGCAGCACAGGAATAATTAACTCAATTTTTGAGTAATGCACCTGTTTCCCAGTTTCACCCGAGTTAATAGAAAATTAACCCAAGCACCTGACAACTAAGTTGAATTATAGCGTTTTATATTACAACAGCAATTGAATTTTTATACAACAAGCAGTTAAAACATGTCAAATTACTTTGAATAGCCCGCGTTAGCTATTGACTCTAATAGTTTTTTTCAATTATAGTGGGACTATGGAAGCCGATTTAAAAACTTTAGAAGAGAAAATCACTAAGCTCGTTTCTTTGTGCAGTAATTTGCGCGAAGAGAATTTGCGTTTGCGTACCGATTTAACTCAAACAAAAGGCAATATGCTACAAGCCAGTAATAAGCTTGAGGTGCTGCTTCAATCTATACCTGATGGTGAAAGTTAATGGCCGCTTCTAAAACAGTTGATGTCACAATTATGGGGCGCGAGTTTACCGTTGCTTGCACTGATGAAGAACGTCAAAGTCTGCTTGATGCAGTGAATTATCTCGATAAAAAAATGCATGATATCCGTGATGCGGGCAAGGTAGTAGGTGTTGAGCGTATTGCGATTATGACTGCACTAAATCTTTCTCATGAGTTGTTAAATACCAAAACAGGCGATGTTGACATTGGCGATTATAAGCGTAGGATTAGCCTCATGCAGAATCAAATTGATGACGCGATTAAGCCGCAGGCTGATTTATTGTAAGTTGTAGCAAAATAAGCTTTTGTAACTAAACTCTTTCATTCGCGCGTCATAAATCAGTTTTAATATCAACTTTGTTTTCTGTGGTGTTGCTTGAGTCTAAATTCCTTGAACTAGTCTTTGTTATAGGTTTCGGCTCATCAAGCGCGGTGTGAGCGCTCTAAATTGGATTTTCTTTTAAGATATCCTTGGCGAGTGAACCTAAAGCGCTTTAGGTTGTTACCACCTGAACTTTTTTGGTTCAGGATTAATGACTCAGGCAACACCACAGCAAATAAATTCTTTTGAAAATTGCTTAATACTTTGTTGCTTTGCGCTCCTCGTACTAAATGTACTGCGTTCGCTTAAGCGCCTCGTCTTAAAGCATTTTGAAAAGAATTGCGCTAAATTCGCAGTAAAATTCAAAACCATCATCTGTCATTGCGAGCCGAAGGTTTTAATTTTGGCGTGGCAATCCATTTCACAAAATATAGATTGCCACGGGCTACGCCCTCGCAATGACGGCATATCAGCGTAATGCGTGATATTTCAAGTCGGCTAAACTCACAATATCTAAACATCTTTCATGGCAAGCTTCTAATATCACTGGCGGTGCAAAGCCCGCCTCAGATGCCTCTAGCCAACGTGCCGCGCACAAACACCAGCGGTCGCCTGCAGCTAAACCATCAAAGCCATATTCTGGTCTAGGTGTGGTTAAGTCATTACCTTTTGAATAAGAAAAAGCTAAAAACTCATCGGTGACTTGTGTGCAAATAGTGTGGCTGCCTGTGTCTTCTGGGCCAGTTTCGCAGCAGCCTGTACGTGTGAACCCAGTGAGCGGCGCTAAACTGCAAACTTGTAAGCTTGTGCCTAATACGTTGCGTGCCATACTTCCCCCTAAAATTTTCAACTTCAATTATCATACCTAAAATTAACAATTTAAGAGAAATGAATAGGTATGCGATATTGGCTAATGAAATCTGAACCAGGTGATGTTTCAATTGATGATTTGGCAGCGAGGCCAAATCAAACGGTGGATTGGTACGGCGTGCGTAATTATCAAGCACGTAACTTTATGCGTGACCAAATGAAAGTGGGTGATGGTGTATTTTTTTATCACTCAAATTGTGATGAACCTGGCATTGCAGGTATTTGTGAAGTGAGCAGTTTGGCTTATCCAGATAGACTGCAATTCATTAAAGACCATAAATATTTTGACCCAAAAGCTACGCCAGAGACACCGCGTTGGTTTAATGTAGATGTTAAGTTGGTACGTAAAACGCGTTTACTTAGCTTAAAAGAAATGCGCGAAACGCCTGCGCTTGAAAGTTTGCGTATTTTGCAACGCGGTAACCGTTTATCAATTACGCCGGTAGATCCAAGAGACTGGAGTCTCATTCTGGATCTACTTAAAGCATAAAGCATCCAAGAGACTGGCAATTTATTTTGAGCTTACTTGAGAAGTAAAACATAGAATTACAGCATGTCAGATTTCGCAAACATCGATGAATATATTGCAGCATCAGTACTGGAAGTAAGGGATATTCTCAGCAAAATCCGCGAGGATGCCAAGCAGGCTGTACCTGCCGCGCAGGAATGCATTAGCTACAAGATGCCAGCGCTAAAAGGGAAACGTGTATTTTTTTATTTTGCTGCTTTTAAAAAGCACATTGGCGTTTACCCACCAGTAAAATTAGATGCCGCGCTTATCAAAGAGTTACAGCCGTATCGTAACGAAAAAGGCAATCTAAGCTTCCCGTTAAGTCAGCCTATTCCCTATAGGCTTATTGCGAAAGTAGCGTTAGCACTTTCTAAAGAATACAGCGAGTGATTTTACATGCTCTGTAGGCCAATATCCATGCGGCCTGCAGAGCATGTATTTTAGGTTAATTTAGCTAAAATTATTTAGATTTAGCATCTAAACTACCCATACTCTTTGGGTAAGTCACTACACCCCATGGTAAATTTTTCACTTCAATTTGGTTTGTTACTTGAAACGATTCAGCATCAATCACTAAAACTGCATCAGATTTACCACAAGCGAGTAATATCTTTTTGTCGTCAGGCGTAAAAGTAAAATGCCAGCAACGGTTTCCGGTGCTTACTTCTTTAAGTTTTGCATAGCTCACTGCGTCAAACATTTCTAATGTTTTAGATTTGTTATTCGCCACATAAATGTATTTGCCAGTGGCGTCATAGCTTATGCCATAAGGCGTATCGCCAGTAGGCACTGTGCGCACAAAGTTAAATTCTTTATCTAGCACCATAAACTTATTGCCATATTCTAAGGTGGCTAAGTAAGTATTGCCATCGGGTGAAACTTTAATGCCACGCGGGCGATCGCCGTGCTCGTGTGTTTTGATGGTTTTGAGTAGTTCGCCACTTGCAATGTCGTGCACCGTGACCGTGTTATCAGCTTCGTTGGTAATCACTAACTTACTGCCATCAGCAGAAAATTCAATGCCTTCTGTTTCTGGGCCGCCAGTAATTTCGCGTATTTTTTTACCTTCGGTTAAATCTACCACTGCAATTTTAGCGGGGATTTTCTCTTCGTCATCGTCATCCTCTTCTTCTGCAGCAGCTTTGTCTCCTGGTTTTGGTGGTGGGCCACCTTTAGCGCTAGGCTCAGAAGAAATATAAGCAAAATTACCAGCAACACGCACAAACTCAGGATTTTTGCCTACTTCAATTTGTTGTAAAACTTCGCCTGTGGCCGTGTCTATGACTGAAACGCTGCCATTTTCGCGCGTGGCGACAATTAATTTTTTGCCATCATCTGTAATGCCCAAGCCGCGCGGACCAGCTGCTTTTACATCAAACGTTTTGCTTACTTTCATTGTTGCTAAATCAATCACGCTCACACCAGCGTCTTGGCTCGTCACATAGGCAAGGCCAGCGCTAGCAGCAGCTTCGGTATTGGTTGCTGCGGCATCTGCCTCAGGGGCTTTGTCTTGGCTGCAAGCACCTAAGCTGGCGATTAGCGCAAGCAAAAGTAAACTCATATAGGGTTTGTTTAATGGTGCTAATTTCATTTATTTCTCCAAAGTTTAAATTGCCTATTCGGCAGATTATTTTTTATTAGGTTCAATCGTTTTTAATGTTAATGCAAACAAAGTATACTAGATTGTATACCGCAATAATACTTATGTAAAACAAAGGTTTATTGTTAGGAATTAAGTGGCTGCTATCAACCAATTCTGTTGGTTGTATTGGTTAAATTTACGCTTAAACAGTTGCTATCCCAGAAACAATTTGTAAGCTGGGTTTTGCGTTTCATCCCAATACGGATAACCAAGGCTTTGTAAAAACGTAGCAAATTCAGTTTGTTCATTTGGGGGCACTTGCATACCCACTAGCACGCGGCCAAAATCTGCACCGTGGTTGCGGTAATGGAACAAGCTAATATTCCAATCGTGTCCCATTGCGTCTAAAAATTTCATGAGTGCGCCTGGTTTTTCGGGGAACTCAAACCGATAAATCACTTCGTGTTCAGCTTGTGGTGCGCGCCCACCCACTAAGTGGCGCAGGTGTAGTTTTGCTAATTCATTAACCGTTAAGTCCAACGCTGGTAAGCCGTGCGAGCGTAAATCAGTCACTAATTTGGCCGATTCAGAAGGGTCACTTACCGCCACACCCACAAAAATATGCGCTTCTTTTGGGTCAGAATATCGGTAATTAAACTCTGTAATATTGTGGTTGCCCAACATGCGGCAAAAGGTTTTAAACGCGCCTGGTTTCTCGGGGATTGTTACCGCTAACACCGCTTCGCGTTGTTCGCCAAGCTCAGCGCGCTCGGCGATAAAGCGCAACCGGTCAAAGTTCATATTTGCACCAGATGCAATGCCGATGAGTGTTTTGCCAGTGATAGCTTTATTCTGTAAACCTTGGCGTTTAACGTATTCTTTAATGCCCGCCGTGGCAAGTGCGCCAGCGGGTTCTAAAATACTACGCGTGTCTTCAAACACATCTTTAATCGCGGCGCAAATCGCGTCGTTATCCACCACAATCATTTCATCTACAAATTGTTGTGCTAACTTAAACGTATGTTCGCCCACCTGTTTTACCGCTGCGCCATCGGCAAATAAACCTACTTGGTCTAGTATCACTCGCTTGCCTTGCTTAAGTGACTCGGTCATTGCTTCAGAATCCTCGGCCTCTACGCCAATCACCTTGATTTCTGGCCGAACAGATTTTACATAAGCCGCAATACCAGCCAGCAAGCCACCACCACCCACACAGCAAAATATGGCTTCGATTGGTTCTGGGTGCGCATTCAAAATTTCCATGGCAATCGTGCCTTGGCCTGCAATCACGTCTGGGTCATCGTACGGATGCACAAAGGTGAGCTTTTCAGACTTTTCTAACTCCAACGCTTTTACATAAGCGTCAGAATAACTATCGCCAAACAGCACTACCTCTGCACCTCTGGCTTTCACGGCGTTAATTTTAATGGCGGGCGTGGTGGTTGGCATCACAATCACGGCGCGACATTTTAGCTTTTGTGCACTCAATGCCACGCCTTGTGCATGGTTGCCCGCGCTGGCCGCAATGACGCCACGTTTCAGCACATCGGGCGCTAAGTTCGCCATTTTGTTGTATGCGCCACGTAACTTGAACGAGAACACAGGCTGCATATCTTCGCGTTTGAGTAAAACGCGGTTACCAATACGCGCTGATAAGTTGGGCTGAAATTCTAAACGTGTTTTTTTAGCCACGTCATAAACGCGCGAGTTTTCTATGTTGTGTTTGTAGTTGATTGTCATTGCTTATTCTTAAAAGTCTTTGCGCGGTGTATCATATTGCATCATTAATCATTATAAACAAAACCGTCGCGAGCGGTTGAAGTACAAGGCGCACGGAACGCAGAAACCGGAATGTACGTAGTTGTACATGAGGATTGCGAGTACCGCGCAACGCAGTAATTCAAGCGCGTAGTAGGTTTTTAAGGAATTAGAATGGCGTTCACACAAGACGAACTGAAGAAACAAGTCGCAGCAGCGGCAGTCACTTATGTAAAAGAAGGCATTATTGGCGTGGGCACGGGCTCAACTGCCAACTTTTTTATTGAAGAACTGGCCAAAGTAAAACATAAAATTGATGGCGCGGTCGCTAGCAGTGAGGCTACAGCCCAACGTTTACGCGCGCATGGCATTGAAGTGTTCGATTTAAACGCAGTAGATAGTTTAGATATTTATGTAGATGGTGCAGATGAAATTACTGAGCATCTACATATGCTTAAAGGCGGTGGCGGGGCGTTAACGCGTGAGAAAATCGTCGCAGCCGTAGCTAAAACTTTTATTTGTATTTGTGATGAGACTAAATATGTACCGACTTTAGGCAAGTTTCCACTACCAGTAGAAGTGCTGCCAATGGCAAAAAGTTATGTGGCGCGTGAGTTAGTTAAATTAGGCGGCCAACCAAAATTACGCGATTTTACTACCGATAACGGTAATATTATTTTAGATGTATGGAGCTTGAAAATTGACGACCCAGTTGCGATGGAAGCCAAAATTAATCAAATCGTTGGCGTGGTGACCAATGGCTTGTTTGCAGCTAGACCAGCCAATGTGCTATTGCTGGCGACAGCAGATGGTGTAAAAACTTATAAGAAATAAGAGTTTTTAATAGATAAAACAATGCCTCTGTGAGCCAATATCCATGCGGCTCCCAGAGGCATTGTTTTTGGTTTTGTAGGGCGTCAATAGCGAGACCGCAAGGGTCTTCGCCGTGGATTATAGGTGCTAAAGCACCTTAATCACACGTGAAAGCGTATTGCGCAGAATGGAAGATTTTCATGCGGCGGATTACGTAAACTAATCCGCCCTACGAGTTCTACTTGACTACAGGTTCTGCTTTAGGCAACTCAATCCAACCATCATTTTTTAAACGAGTTAGAAGATAAGTATACATTCTGCCATCTTCCCAAACCCGATAATCAAAATAGTCATTCCCCAATCTATCAACATCCCACATTATTTTTCCATTTGCTGTATCAAATATGGTGGCTCGAGTATGGTATAAGGCTTCGCACCCATTGAGGTAATAAGGCTTTTTGCTACAGTCAATTTTTCCTCTTAAATGTCTTATCCATAATGCATACTTCCAGTTTTTTACTTCATTCCCTAAATACCTCTTTAGGTCTGGTGGGGTACCTGCGGGTTCACCATGGCCTGAAATTGAAAAATGAGAGTCAATTCCATTTTTCCACATAATTTTTGCAATATCACTCGAAAGCACACTCCATAGCTTATCTGAATAACTTGATGCTAAAGATTCAGGATTCTTATTTTGGAATGAGACCTCCTTGTTAATTTCGCCAGAAGAAATAAATGAGGGTAATGAGGGTGGCACAAGAATTAATATAGTTTTTATTGGTTTAATTGAACTTTTAGCGCTACTGCTAGAGCTATACGCGTTATTAAAAGTTAACAGTGACCCTAATATAAAAGCTAATGAAAATATAATTTTTCTCATTCTATGCATTTGAAACTATTAAAATTAGATATTTCTAGATTTTTCAAAAAATTACTCCTTCACAGGCACATAGCCACTGGCAGTATCCGCGCCATCACCAAAAAAGTATTTTTCAGTTTGTTCGCTCAAATACTTACGTGCAGCAGGGTCGGCTAAACTTAGGCGGTTTTCGTTCACCAGCATGGTTTGTTGCTTTAGCCAAGCAGCCCATGCCTCTTTGCTTACGTTCATGTAGATTTTTTTGCCAAGCTCGCCTGGGTAGGGGGGAAAGTCCATGCCATCTAACTCTTTACCTAATTTAATGCAGTTTACGGTACGTGCCATTTTTGGTGCTTTCAATAATTCATAAAACGTTATGATAACGCATGTTAAAATCGCTGTATTAATTTAGTTTACATAAGGTAAGTCATGGAAAGCCCTTTCAAAAGTAAAAACGGTTTAGAGCGTATTGCCAAGGCGGCAGGCTACTCGCTTGCAGGTTTAAAAGCAGCGTATAAGAACGAAGCGGCAATTCGTCAAGAAACATGGCTAATGATAGTGTTGATTCCACTTGGCTTATATTTAGGCCACACTAATATAGAACGTATTTTGCTGGTTGGCGTAACGGTGTTGGTGTTTATTGTGGAGTTACTCAACTCCGCCGTTGAAGCGGCGGTTGACCATACCTCAATTGACCACCACGCACTGGCCGCACGTGCCAAAGATATTGGCAGCGCGGCAGTGATGATAGCAATACTGCTGTTTCTACTCGTGTGGGGTTTAGTACTATTTGGTTAAATGCGTGCTTTTCGGTTAAAAATCTGCTCGCGCACCGAACAAAATAGACCTTTCCCCTGCAGGTGAAATATCTTTTAAGAAAGACGCATGTTCGCGTATCTCGTCATTTAGCAAATTATTGGCTTTGGCGAATAATTCCACATTAAATTTGACAGGTAACTTATACGCCACTAGCGCAGAAACATTGGTGTAGCCATCAGTTTCTAGCTCATTATCGGCAGTATTGTTTTGTTTAAAAGCGTGTAGCACATCCAATTTTGCGCTAAATCCGTTAAGCGCGTATTGCAAGCCCGCCCCTAATCTTAAAGGTGAAATACGCGGCAGATAATCATTGTTCCGTTTATCTTTAGCGTGTACATAATCACCACGCAAAGTTAAATTTAAATTATCAATTAAGTTAAATTTACCTTCTGCCTCAAAGCCCTTAAATGTGGCTGGCACGGCGCTAAATACTGCCTCTGGCAAAATATCCTCGCCAGAGCCATCTGCCACGCTATCATTGTCAGCATCTATCGGATTTAATTCACCATCCGTCCCACGCGTATTGCCGCTGTTAAACAAGCCAATAAAATTGCTAAAACGCGTGTAATAGGCGCCAACGCTGAAGTTATTTTTAGCATCTTTCCAGCGTATTTGTGCATCAATGCCGTTAGAGCGTTCTTTACTAAAATTTGCGTTGCCCACTTCAAATTCCCCAGTGGCGATATGTGCGCCGTTGGCGTAAAGCTCAAAATAACTGGGTGCGCGCTCGTTGTGAGATAGGTTGCTGGTTAAAGACCAATGACTATTGATGTTGTATAGCCCACCCAGCGCAAAGCTTTTCGGGTTAAAGCTGTTATTTTGGCCTGCGCCAAAGTTTGCATCATCTTTAGAATCCACCGTGGCATGTCCCAAACGGCCTCCAAAAGTGATTTTATGTTTTTGCTCACTGTTTCCTACGGGCAGTTCTTCGTAAATATACACAGCTTTGTTTTGTGTATTTACGCTCGGCACAAAAGCCTCTTCGCCCAGCGCCTCAAAGTTGGTGTTATCAAACTGAAAACCAAGCACGCCATTTAGGCCAAGAATCGGTCTGTGACCCGCTTCAATACTGCCTTCTAGACCACGGTTTTTAAAGGTTGTACCAACTTCTGCACCTTCTAATTCTACATGTTCGTAATCGGTATGTGCCATGCGAAATTTCACGCGATTGACTATCTTTCCAAACCCACTAGTGCCTAAGTCAGTAAATTCGCTTGCAATATCCCAACGATCACTTTTCATATCTATGGTTACTTCCTCTTCTGCTACTACACCGTAAGTGTTGTTAAGCGTGGAGTATGACGCGCCAATGTAGCCATTATCAAACGTGAGTGATGCGCCTAAAGCCCCGCCATCGCCCTCTGCGGCGCTATTAACAAGTTTGCCGCGGTTTTCACGTGCCGTGCCATCAGCTTCACTTTTGCGGCGACTCACTGCAAAGCCTGGAATATCTAAATCGTCAGTTTTGCGCTTATAAACATCGCCATGAATGGCAAATAAGCCGTTACCAATATCAACCACTGCTGCTCCGTTACGCTGATTTTCAGCGCCACCAAAGCGGGTTTCAGCGCGGCCTATAATGCCTTCAAGTTTTTCGGTTGGAATGCGATGGTCAATAGCGTTTACCACGCCACCCACAGCGCTGCCGCCATATAACAATGCGGCTGGCCCACGTACTACGTCAATTTGCTCAATAATGAGTGGATCTATGCCTACGGCGTGGTCAAAACTTAAAGATGACGCATCTAAAATACCCACGCCGTTTTGCATGATTTTAACGCGCTCAGCATCTAAGCCGCGAATGACGGGTCTTGAAGCATTAGGTCCGAATTGTGTGGCGGTAACCCCTGGAATACCGTTGAGTGTTTCGCCAAGGGTGGACTCGCGTTTTAATGAAAGTTCGCGGCCATTTAACACAGAAACCGGCACGACCAGTTCGTCGGAACCCACGCCTAATGGGTTGCCCGTCACCGCAACGGGTGCTAAATCGATATTGGTGGCTTCTTCGGCGTAAGCGTTATTGATAAATAAGCTCGCAAGCGCTAAAGCGATAGGTTTTAAAACTGTTGGTTTTAAAGTTAGTGGCTTACGCGTAAAAACTGCACGCAAGTGTAATGGATGTGTGTAAAACATGATGAATTCCTCAAAAAAATAGAAAATGTCAGCAACAAGTTGCCGAGAAATTAGTATTTAAGCGATTTGAGGTGGTGCGCGGGCAGTGTAGTAGTTGCTGTGGTGAGAATGAAAGCTGGGTTGATGATCGGCCGTTAAAGCAAAGCGCGCACTATCAACAAGAAAAGTAAAGGTAGTTACAGGCAAACCACCTGCAACTTCTGCGTAGCTAATACACTGCGCGCATTGGCTGTGTGTATTTTTATCTTGCTGGCTATGTTGAGTTGCGTCGCTGAAATGGCTAATTTCGTGCGTGCTTACGCCAATTTGCGCAAAGGCAAACAGGAAAATTAATGCAAAATTGGCGGCAAAACGTTTAAACATGTTTTTAGGGTAACAGAAAATTATTTAGTTTTGTATAAAATATTGGTGGTTGCATCTTATTGGCTTAACACCTAGGCTAACTAAATGCAGCCTCAAAATTAATATTTAACAGCAAATATAAATATACAAATGGATAAAAATAATACCAATAAACTTTGCCAGTCTTTTGCAGCAAATACTACGGGATCGTCATCTACTTGACCTCTATGGGCTTTCATCCAAATGCGGCTATTCCAGTAAAGTAAGAGTGGAGGTATTAGCCACAACCAAGTAGTACTGTTATAGAGTTGATTTGGTTCTGAACTATTGATATATAAGGCAAAGATTAAAACTGATCCTAAGCCAGCACTAACACCAATTGACATCAATACTGGTAAGTCATCAACAGAGTAGCCCCTTCCAGCGGGCTCTTTTTTATTGGTTTGGAGTGTAATTAACAATTCAGAATAGCGCTTAACCATGGCCAAACTTAAGAATAGAAACATGGAAAATGCAAGTAACCAAAATGAAGGTTTGATATTGGTGGCAGCTGCACCCGCTAAAATACGCATTGTGTAAAGACCAGCTAACATCATGACATCCACAATAGCCTGTCTTTTAAGTCGGACTGAATAGGCTAAAGTCATTATAAAATAAGTAAAAAGCACCACAATGAACTGCTTGGGAAGTAGTAGCGCAATAGAGAAAGCTACAATTAATAATGTGGGAACCATCAGCATGCCTTGCCAGATGGGGATAGTGCCAGCGGCAAATGGACGCTTATGCTTACGAACATGTTTTCTGTCCGACTCTAAGTCTAATAGATCATTGAGTACATAAACTGATGATGCGCATAAACTAAACGAAAGAAATGCGTACACCGATAGCAAAAGCTTTTCTGTGTTGCCAAACTGGTGTGCAGCAACAAGCGCTACTAATATAAGTATATTTTTTAGCCATTGATGTATGCGCAACGCTTTAATATAAGTGAATATATTGGCTTGTATGGGGCGAATAGTTTTAATAACTGGCGTTACTAATTGAGATAGTTTTTTAGAGAGGCTATTTTGGGAAGAGACCACAATGGCGCCTGCAGCGTGTTGCCATACATCTATATCTACTGCACTATCACCAGCATAGTCAAACCCATGTTCACCATATAAATTTACTAATGCAGAACCCTTGTTTTTGCCAGAGAGATTGGTGTTATTAGACGTGGCAATCACTTTATCAAAGCATTGTAAATGTTGAGCAATGCCATTTGCCCAAACGGCAGGAGAAGCGGTAGCTAACACGACTTGTCTTTGATTTGACTTGGCCTCTTGAATAAGTTGAATCACCTCTTCCCGATAAGGCAATGACTCCCAATTAAAAGTAATCTTTTCTGCCAAACGCTGTTTTAAATACGCTTTTCCTTTTAAAAGCCAGAAAGGCAGTAAAAATATACCTATTGGGTATTGTTTTAGCATTAAGAAAAATGCTTCATAGAGTAAGTCTGTGGCTATTAATGTGCCATCACAGTCAACACATAAGGGCTGTTTTTTTTTATTCATTTTATCCCCGTGCAATAATGGCAATACCAACCGCGATGCAAAGTGTGCCTATGATTTTAGCTGTAGTAATTAATTCGCCGTTAAAGAAAAATGCCAGCAACATTGTGACTATAAAGCCCAAACCAACAAAGGGATATGCAAAGCTTACGTCCACTTTTGCTAATACCAGCAACCAAACTGCCGCGCTAGCAAAGTAGAGCCCTAAGCCACCGATGACAAAAAAGTTTGTAGCAATAGTTTTAACAATCACCATTGTATTTTCAGATTGAAACGCCGCTAATACATCAGCGCTACTCATGCCAGTTTTTAACACGATCTGCGCAAAAGATGACAATAAGACGCTAGAGATGATAAGTGCGAATATAGTTAGATTCATTTTTTAGTCACTTCTAATTTATTGTATTTTATAATGTATTGTATTTGAAAGTCGCGTTTCAAATTAGAGGCAAAATTGGCATAGAAAAGCGTTTTTTTATTTAGGTAGACAACAAATCATTCACTTTTAAAGTTATTCTACTTCATGAGTCTAGGCTTGCTAACTATTATTTAACTTTTTTTGCGCGCGGGTGCGCAGCGTCGTACACCTTCGTAAGGTGTTGGTAATCTAAGTGTGTATAAATCTGCGTAGTACTGATGTTGGCGTGGCCTAACATTTCTTGCACGGCACGCAAATCGCCGCTGCTTTGTAGTACATGCGTGGCAAAGCTGTGACGTAACATATGCGGGTGTACTGATGAATTAATACCTTGCTTAATCGACCATGCTTTCATGCGATATTGTATGTTTCTAGCTGAAATTCGCCTGCCTTGCAGACCAATAAATACGGCATTTTCAGCGGCATTATTAATGGGTATTTGTGTGCGTGAAATTAACCACTTTTTAATCGCATTCATGGCATGTTCACCTATGGGCACAATGCGGGTTTTATTACCTTTACCTGTTACAACCACCGTGCCTTCAGAAAAATCCAGCGCGTCAATGTTTAAATTAACCACTTCGCTTAACCGTAAACCTGACGAATAGAATAGCTCTAAAATGGCATGGTCGCGCATGCTTAGAACATCATCTTCTTTAATATCGACAAGCTTGACTGCTTGCTCGATAGAAAGCGCTTGTGGCAACGTTTTGGGCGATTTTGGCGCACGTAAGCCAATGACAGGGTTGTTGGTAAAGCTTTTGCGATTGATTAAGAAATTAAAAAACCCGCGCCAACTAGAAAGCATGCGCGCGATGCTTTTTCCGCCTAGACCCTTACCGTGTAGGCTGGCGATAAAACGGCGTATATGGTTGGTTTGTAGCAAGTTAAGTGCTGTGCTGTCAGCAAGCGAGATGAGTTGCGTAATATCTCTAGCATAATTCTCACGCGTGAGTGGGCTTAAGCCACGCTCAAAATTTAAAAACTCCAAGTATTCCTTAAGTAAATTATCTGTTAAGTGTTCCACATTTGTAGCTAATAATATTGGCTTATAACTTAAGCTGGCTTATTTAGGTTAAGTCTAGATTACGCGATAAAGCAGCGCTGACAAGCTCACCAATTTTGCTTAAAAAATCTGTGCCCATTTCTGCAAAGAAGCGCTTTTCGTTGTCACTTGCAAGCGCTAATAATCCAATCGTTTGCTTTGAACGTAATGGAATAAGCGCCATTGAAGCGGCTGGCTCAATAAACCAATCATCCGCTACAATCTCTGGTGGTTTGCCACAATAAGGTGTTAGCTGTGCCGCCACCCAAGTTTTAGTCTCGTCGCTCACCGTGCTAAAAACTAAGTTGTTAAGGTTTCTAGAGTCGAGCGGGTTCGCCCAAATGCGTAAGCAGGTGTCACTTAAATCAAAATACTCTGGTAAATCATGGCTAATCAGTTGTTCTAGCGCATCAAAATTTTTAGCTTCGTGCAGACGCAAGTTAAAGGCATGAATTTTGTTGGCAATCACGTCATTATCTTTAGCATTTACAACTAGCTCGGCAAACATGGTCTCAAGCGCATTAATTTTATCGCGTTGCGCTAATTGTTGACGCTCCGCCAGTGAAATCGTGCCATTGCCGTGTGGACTAGGCAGATGAATATCAGCTAATAGATTGGCGTTTTGCTCAAAAAATTCAGGGTTATTTTTTAAGTAATCTTTTATATCTTGTTCTTGCATAATAATTCCTAAATTTTTCCTAATTTAGATTTCAATTTCACCATCAAACACAATTTCTGCAGCGCCTGTCATCATCACGGGGCTGCCTTCACCCAGCCATTCAATGTTAAGTTTACCACCACGCGTGTTCACTAGCACGGGGGATTTTAATAGCCCAAGTTCAATACCGCTCACCGCCGCTGCGCAAGCGCCTGTGCCGCAACTTAAGGTTTCTCCGCTACCGCGTTCATACACGCGCAGATTGATTTCGTGCGGGTTTACAACTTGCATAAAGCCTGCATTGACACGTTGTGGAAAATCTTTATGCGATTCAATCTGCGGGCCGAGTTCGGCCACATTGGTCGTATCTACATCAATAACAACTATAACTGCATGTGGATTTCCCATGCTGACTGCAAAAATATCAATGGTTTGCCTGTGTAATTGAAGAGCATATGTTTTTTGCCTTTTTTCAGCAATAAAAGGAATTTTTGTAGGCTCAAATATAGGTGCACCCATATTGACGGTCACTTGTTTATCGTCGCGAAGTGTCAGCGTGATAAGTCCGCTAGCGGTTTCAACCTTAATTTCATTTTTTTTGGTCAAACCTTTTTCTACGACAAAGCGCACAAAGCAACGTGCGCCATTGCCGCATTGTTCTACCTCGCTGCCATCTGCGTTAAAAATGCGATAGCGAAAATCCACATCTACTTGTGTGGCTTTTTCTACGATTAAAAGTTGATCGCAACCCACACCAAAATGACGATTTGCGATTTTTTTGATTTGTGCGGAATTAAGAGAAACGGGTGAAGAATAGCTGTCAATCACAACAAAATCGTTGCCCGCACCCTGCATTTTTGTAAATTGAAGATTCATAGACGCTATTATAATTTTATTTCGTTTGAAAGGGATGAATTAGATGATTTGTCAGAAATTCATGTGAATGTCACTTAAATTGAGTACAATTACGGCTCATTTGTCCTGATGTGCATGCTTTAGCCTTTAGTGTGTATGTCATTTCAATTTTTTAATACTTTTTAATTTTAAAGCCAAGGCGCAAAAAATGAACGATTTTCTTTTTACTTCAGAATCTGTTTCTGAAGGTCACCCAGACAAACTCGCAGACCAAGTATCCGACAGCATTTTAGACGCTATTTTAGCGCAAGACCCAACCGCCCGCGTCGCCGCAGAAACCTTAGCCAATACAGGGTTAGTCGTGCTGGCTGGCGAAATTACTACCACTGCTAACGTCGACTATATTAAAGTCGCGCGCGAAACCATTAAACGCATTGGTTACGATAATACCGATTACGGCATTGATTACCGTGGTTGCGCGGTGTTGGTGGCTTATGACAAACAATCTCCCGACATCGCCCAAGGCGTGGATGGCGCACATGACGACCCGCTCGACCAAGGTGCAGGCGACCAAGGCTTAATGTTTGGTTATGCCGTAAACGAAACGCCGCAACTGATGCCATTGCCGATTTGGCTGAGCCACCGCTTAATGGAGCGTCAAGCGCAATTGCGCAAAGATGGCCGTTTGGCTTGGTTGCGCCCAGATGCGAAAAGCCAAGTGACGGTGAAATATGTAGATGGCAAACCAGATTCAATCGACACCGTGGTAGTTTCTACACAGCATGCGCCAGAAATGGAATTACAAGCCATTCGTGAAGCGGTGATTGAAGAAATCATCAAACCGATGTTGCCAAAAGAGTTAATTAAGGGTGAGATTAAATACTTAGTCAATCCGACTGGTCGTTTTGTAGTGGGCGGCCCACAAGGTGATTGCGGCTTAACTGGTCGTAAAATTATTGTCGACACTTACGGTGGCGCAGCCCCCCACGGCGGCGGCGCGTTTTCGGGTAAAGACCCATCTAAAGTAGACCGTAGCGCAGCTTATGCAGCGCGTTATGTGGCTAAAAACATTGTGGCGGCCGGCTTGGCCGATAAATGCATGGTGCAAATTAGCTATGCCATCGGCGTGGCAAAACCGACTTCAATCATGGTGGAAACTTACGGCACAGGTAAAGTATCTGATGCGACATTGACAGCTTTGGTGAACGAACATTTTGATTTACGCCCAAAAGGCATCGTAAAAATGCTCGATTTGTTACGCCCAATCTACACCAAAACAGCCGCGTATGGCCATTTTGGTCGCGATGAGCCTGAGTTTACTTGGGAGTCAACGGATAAGGTGGCTGTATTAAAAGCTGCTGCTGGCTTGTAAATTAAGCGAATGAAATCATGGCTTTACAAAAGCCATGATTTCATTATAATGCTCGCCCTATAGCGGTAAAATTTAACCGAGGAACGTTGCGAAGCTTGTGTTTTTAATAAAAGCATAAGCTCTAGGCTCGGTTAGGGAGATGTAATCTCTCAAACGGCGTTCACCTGATTATTTAACCGTGCCAGACACGGGAACTGGGTGAACAAAACGCCAAACTTCAATAAGTCGTTTTAGTTCTAAAAATTCCATTCCCTGCTGGTTACACCATTTCATTATTTTAGGAACACAAATGAATACTGTAACTGACATTAAAGATTCTAGTTTTAAAGACTATGTTGTAGCTGACATCAATTTAGCAGCTTTTGGCCGCAAAGAAATTGCCATTGCCGAAACAGAAATGCCAGGTTTAATGGCGATTCGAGAAGAATACTCAAAAGCACAACCGCTTAAAGGCGCACGCATTACTGGCTCATTGCATATGACCATTCAAACAGCCGTGCTGATTGAAACGCTGAAAGATTTAGGTGCAGATGTACGTTGGGCGTCATGCAATATTTACTCAACACAAGACCATGCAGCCGCAGCGATTGCAGCAGGCGGCACGGCTGTATTCGCAATTAAAGGCGAAACGCTCACTGAATATTGGGATTACACACACCGCATTTTTGAGTGGGCTGACGGTGGTTATTCAAATATGATTTTAGACGATGGCGGCGATGCGACATTGTTGCTTCATCTTGGTACGCGCGCTGAAAAAGATTTATCAGTGATTGCGAATCCATCTTCAGAAGAAGAAATCTGCTTGTTTGATGCCATTAAAGCAAAATTAAAAGTAGACCCTACATGGTACTCAGTGCGTTTAGCCAAAATTATCGGCGTAACTGAAGAAACCACTACCGGCGTGCACCGCTTGTACCAAATGCATAAAGAAGGCAAATTAGCCTTCCCAGCGATTAACGTTAATGATTCAGTAACTAAATCAAAATTTGATAACTTGTACGGCTGCCGTGAATCATTAGTGGATGCGATTAAACGTGCGACTGACGTAATGATTGCAGGTAAAGTGGCTGTGGTAGCGGGTTATGGTGATGTAGGTAAAGGTTCTGCGCAAGCATTACGTGCATTATCGGCTCAAGTTTGGGTGACTGAGATTGACCCAATTTGCGCCTTGCAAGCGGCGATGGAAGGCTATCGTGTCGTAACCATGGATTACGCTTGCGAACATGGCGATATCTTCGTGACTGCCACAGGTAACTACCACGTGATTACGCACGACCATATGGCAAAAATGAAAGACCAAGCGATTGTGTGCAACATTGGCCATTTTGATAACGAGATTGACGTCGCTTCACTTGAGAAATATGAGTGGGATGAAATCAAGCCACAAGTTGACCATGTGATTTTCCCAAATGGTAAAAAGATTATTTTGTTAGCAAAAGGTCGTTTGGTGAATTTGGGTTGCGGTACTGGCCATCCTTCATACGTCATGAGTTCAAGCTTTGCCAATCAAACCATTGCGCAAATTGAGCTATTTACGCAGCAAGCGAACTACCCAGTGGGCGTGTATACTTTACCTAAGCACTTGGATGAAAAAGTGGCGGTATTGCAATTGAAGAAACTTAATGCACAATTATCAAGGCTAACAGAAGTACAAGCTGCTTATATTGGCGTCTCGCAGGATGGGCCATATAAAGCAGATACTTATCGTTATTAATTAGAGGGAATAGACACATGAAATTACTCATCGGATGGTTGTTAAATGCATTGGCTTTATTAGCTGTAGCCTACTTTGTCCCAGATATTCATGTGTCTAGCTTTATGTCTGCCTT
>JANNOS010000083.1:0-2474 GCA_031399315.1 Methylophilaceae bacterium
TACACAAATGCGCCCTCGATTAAGTGCTTGGTGTATAAATCTAGCGCAATTACAACCGCACTGATGCTAAACCATTTATAAAGATTAAGCATATTTACGCGGCTCGCCTTTACCAAACAAGTTACTTACGCAGCGTCCGCAGATGCTCGGGTGTTCCGCATCAGAGCCAACGTCTTCACGGTAATGCCAACAACGATCGCATTTTTTGTGGTCACTTGGATGAACCTTAAGAATTCTCAGGCCACCGTTACCACAATCAGCTACTTCAGCAGCTGAAGTAATCATTACAAACCGTAAGTCATCTTCTAAGCTTTTTAAAGCGCTTAAGTCTTCATCAGACACCCTAAAGTCAAGCTCTGCTTGAAGAGACGAACCCAATTCTTTTCGCTCACGACTGCTCTCAATCTCTTTTGCTGCCCAACGCCTTATAGAAACAATTCTTTCCCAGTCTTCAATCCTGCTAGTCGAAAGACCATGAGCTGGCAACTCATACCAAATATCCTCAAAAACTGACTTTTCTGTGTTAACTTCTAAAGTCTGCCAAATTTCATCAGCAGTAAAGCTTAAAATAGGTGCGATTAAACGCATAAAGGTATGTGTAATATGGTGCAAGGCACTCTGCGCGGCACGGCGGGCGGGCGAGTTTTCGCCGCTGGTATACAGTCTATCTTTAAGAATGTCGAGGTAAAAAGCACCCAAATCATCAGAGCAGAAACTCACCAGTTTTTGCACCGCTAAGTGAAACTCATACTTTCCATAGTATGAAATATCATTGCCACGCTCATCTTTTTTCGTCGCTATTTCTTCTTGCAGCTGACGAGTTAAATACAGTGCATACTTATCAATCTCTAACCATTGCTCAACTGGCAATAAATCTTTACTCGCATCAAAATCGGCAATATTCGCCAGTAAAAATTTGCAGGTATTGCGAATTTTGCGGTAGCTATCGGCCACGCGTTTTAAAATCTCGTCGCTAATGGTCAGCTCGCCAGAGTAATCTGTGCTGGCTGCCCACAAGCGCAAAATATCTGCACCGTAAGTATCCATCACTTTTTGCGGCGCCACCACGTTGCCCTTAGATTTGCTCATTTTGTGGCCACTGCCATCCACCACAAAGCCATGCGTCAGCAAGGCTTTATAGGGTGCGTGGTCATAAATGGCGCAGCTAGTTAATAAGGAACTCTGGAACCAGCCGCGGTGCTGGTCAGAGCCCTCTAAATACAAATCAGCTGCTGGCTTTTTATTGGTTAGCCTACTTAATACCTCCTCTTTAAAAGCTGGATGTGAACGCAATACTGCATAATGCGTTGCACCAGAATCGAACCAAACATCTAATGTATAAGTGACCTTTTTATACTCAGCATTAATCGCTTTGGAAGCTACATTGGTATTGGCTTGCAGGAAAGCGCTTTCATCCAGACTAAACCAAGCTTCAACGCCTGTTTTTTCAACCAACAAGCAGGCTGCTTCTAGTAATCCTACGGTTTGTGGGTGCGGCTCACCCGTTTCTTTATGCACAAAAAATGGCATCGGCACACCCCAGTTACGTTGGCGCGATACGCACCAATCGGGGCGATTCTTGATCATTGCCTCAAGTCTTGCGTGACCCCAACTGGGGAAAAATTGAGTAACATCCACCGCCTTCAGAGCGGTCACTCTTAGCTCAGACTCCAAGTCTTTGGTCCAAATTTGAGCTTGTTGTTTAGTCGTTAGATTGTCTACATTGTCGCTTTCAACAAGCTCATCTGATTTTTTCCTTGCTACCAAAGATGGCACTTCCATTCCAATAAACCACTGGTGCGTTGCCAATTGCATCAGTGGTGTTTTATGGCGCCAGCAATGAGGGAAGCTATGATTCAAGCGTGCACTGGCAATTAAAGTACCGTTTTCTTGCATCGTAGCCAGAATTACTTTGTTCGCTTCTTTGCGATCTAAGCCACGAATACCTTCAAGCTCAACTAAGTCGCTATTAAAAAACTTGCCATCGCCGCCCATTAAGATACGTGGTTTTTCATTGGGGAAATTCGCTTTCATCACCAGCCAGTCGTCGTTACCGTGTGCGGCCGCCGTATGCACTAAACCGGTACCTGCTTCGGTAGTCACATGGTCACCGCAGATGATTGGTACTTGGCGATTGTCGAATGGATGTTGGAGTAAGAGGCCTTCTAAGTTAGACCCTTTGCATGTGCCAAGACATGTATCTGTTCCCCCATAGCGTTTCATAGATTCAGTCCAAAGCTCTTCCGCTAATATTAGACGCTGGGAAACTTCTTCATGCCGTCTCTGAATCAATACATATTCCAAATCTGGATGCACACAGACTGCTTGGTTAGCAGGCAATGTCCATGGTGTTGTTGTCCATACAACCGCAAAAATCTCACCATCGCCTTGACCTAACTCTTCATCAGGAAATAATTTGAATTTACTTACGAGTAAATCTTTATCTACAACTTTAAAACCTACATCAATCGCTG
>JANNOS010000089.1:0-19802 GCA_031399315.1 Methylophilaceae bacterium
TGATAGAAGCGGCTGTTGCCAAAATGGGCGCAGACTCAAGCCGAATAATGGCTTGGCTTGGACCTGCGATTGGTCCAAATGCATTTGAAGTCGGCGCTGAAGTGCGTGCGCAATTTATGGCAAAAGATGTGCAAGCAGAAGCTGCATTTAAAGCGCAGGGTGATAAGTACCTGGGTAACTTGTACCAAATTGCCACGCAACGTTTGAATAAGCTTGGCATTAAACAAATATACGGCGGTGGTCACGATAAAGATTGGTGTACTTTTACAGATAAAGAAAACTTCTTCTCTTTCCGTCGTGATGGCGTAACTGGCCGCATGGCAACGCTCATATGGTTGGCTTAAGCTATAATGTTGAATTAAGTGGCTTTTATATTTTTATGTATATCTTATGACTATTCCTGATTTACCTATTCTAATATGGACTATTCTCTCTAGCTTGATTGGCGGGGCGTTGAGCGTCGCTGGTGCGGCAGCGGTGGCGCTTAGTGCGCGAAAAACTGCAGTGCCCATGCTGATTAGCTATGCGATAGGTGCGATGCTCGGCGCAGTGTTTTTAGAGATTTTACCAGAAGCCATTGAGGCTGCTGCTAAAGCGGGCAGTGATGTGCAGCAAATGACGGCAACGGTTTTGTTTGGTATTTTGCTATTTTTTGCTTTAGAAAAACTAGTGATTTGGCGCCATTGCCATGGCGATCATTGCGAAGTGCATGCGGTGCATACAGAAGCTGATTGCCCCGAAATCCAAAAACCAGAAACCTCAAAAATAGATGCGCTGCAGACTCCTATTTTAAATACCAAGTACAAAGCGGTTTCTAGCGCACCTAGTTCAATTGTTAAATCACCGCATAACCATGCGCACGATCATGCGCATGACCATGGTAGAAGCGGTATGATGATTATGATAGGCGATACGTTTCATAATTTTGTGGATGGTATTTTAATCGCATCAGCATTCATGGTAGATGTAAAAGTAGGCATTGTGACTTCAATTGCCATCATCGCGCATGAAATTCCGCAAGAAGTAGGCGATTTTTTGATTTTGCTACATTCTGGCTACAGCAAAAAACAAGCATTTGCATTCAATTTGGTGTCGAGTTTTGCCACGGTGGTCGGCGGCACGATTGCATATTTTGCGCTCAGTTATGTGCAAGGCTGGGTGCCAACTATATTGGGTTTGGCGGCAGCCAGTATGCTTTATGTAGCGGTTGCGGATTTAATTCCTAGCTTACATAAACGTACTGAATTACGTGCAACTATTTCGCAACTCAGCTTGATTTTATGCGGTGTTGCATCCATTTGGCTTACTGGCCATTTTTTAGATTAGAAAATTGAATACATGAGTTTATCCACACCAAAAGTAGGCTTCGTTTCACTTGGCTGCCCTAAAGCAGGCTCAGATGCTGAGCGCATACTCACGCAATTACGCGCCGAAGGTTACGAAATTTCTGCCAGCTATGAAGACTCTGATTTGGTGGTGGTCAACACCTGCGGTTTTATTGATTCTGCTGTGCAAGAGTCTTTGGATGCGATTGGCGAGGCGCTACACAAAAATGGCAAAGTCATTGTAACTGGTTGTTTAGGCGCAAAAAAAGATGTAGTGATAAACGCGCACCCCAGTGTTTTAGCGGTAACTGGCCCGCACGCGCTAGAAGAAGTGATGACGCACGTACACGCCAATTTACCTAAATTACACGAGCCATTTATTGACTTAGTGCCGCCACAAGGTATCCGTTTAACGCCTAGCCATTACGCTTATCTTAAGATTTCAGAAGGGTGTAATCACAGGTGTAGTTTTTGCATTATCCCCAGCATGCGTGGCGATTTAGTCAGTCGCCCGATTGGCGAAGTATTAAACGAGGCAGAAAACCTAGTTAATGCGGGTGTTTCAGAGATTTTAGTCATCTCGCAAGATACCTCAGCTTATGGTGTGGATGTGAAATATCGCCCAGGCTTTTGGAATGGTCGCCCTGTGAAAACACGCATGACAGAGCTTTGCCAGGCCTTAAGCGAGCTAGGCGTTTGGACGCGATTGCATTATGTTTACCCGTACCCGCATGTGGATGAAGTGATTCCGCTGATGGCGGATGGTTTGATTTTGCCGTATTTGGATGTGCCATTTCAGCATGCCAGCCCACGTATTTTAAAAGCGATGAAACGCCCAGCCCATGCCGAAAACAACTTGGCGCGCATTAAAGCCTGGCGCAAAATCTGCCCCGATATTACCGTGCGCAGTACGTTTATTGCAGGCTTTCCAGGTGAAACGGAAGAAGACTTTCAAATGCTGCTCGACTTTTTAGAAGAAGCGCAACTGGATAGAGTAGGTTGCTTTGCCTACAGCGCCGTGGATGGCGCAAAAGCCAATGAGTTACCAGACCATGTGCCAGAAGAAGTGAAACAAGAGCGCCTAAGCCGCTTTATGGCAGTGCAGGAGCGTATTAGCGCTGCTAAATTACACCACAAAATCGGCACTATGCAAACTGTGCTGGTAGATGAAATTGTGCAAGACAGTGAAGGCAACATTGAAGCAATTGGCCGTACTAAAGCCGATGCGCCAGAGATTGATGGTGTGGTGTATATGGAAGATGCCGAAGGTTTAACGCCTGGGGATTTTGTGGAAGTGGAGATTTACAGCGCGGATGGACATGATTTGAGGGGTGGGCCACCGAGGGGCTAAGCACAATGAAGCCAAGAATAACGGTAATTACTATTGGTGTTGATGATTTAGAAAGGTCGCTTTCTTTTTATCGTGATTTAGGTTTTCAAACGCAGGGTATTATTGGCAAAGAGTTTGAACATGGCGCAGTTGCTTTTTTTGATATGGCCTCAGGTTTAAAGTTAGCAATTTGGCCACGTAAAAGTATTGCCCATGATGCGGGAACTGCGCTTGCCACTTCAAGTTCAACTGAATTTACATTAGGGCATAATGTGTCCTCAAAAGCCGAGGTGGATGCGGTGATGGAACAGGCAAGAGCAGCTGGAGCAACGATTTTAAAGTCTGCACATGATACATTTTGGGGCGGATATGCAGGGTATTTTGCAGACCCCGATAAGCACCTTTGGGAAGTTGTCTGGAATCCTCAGTTTGTTGTCGAATAGCTATTAATAGCGATAAGACACTATCTCAGGTCAAAGCACGTGAAAGCTAAACTAATTAAATAAATCAGGCAGCACTGCCGCTGGCCGCTCACTATCAGCACGCGCTTCTAAAAAATCCAAGGTGTAAGGACAACGCGTCGGTTTTTTGGCGGCTTTTTTCTTTTTACTGCCAGTAATTTCAGTGTTGATATAAGGTGTTTGGCTGATGCGGACATAGCCAGATGAGACTAATTTTTGTGCGGTGGTTTCAAACAAGCTGAGTGGGTTGTCTATATTTTGCAAAGTCACGACTGCCTTGCTCACTTTTAACACGTTGTACATGACAAATTTATTAGAAGTTTGTTTGCCGTAAATTTCGCCAGTTAACACACTGTTTAAATTCATAGCGCTTAAAGTCATAGTGTTACCCCCACCTTTACCCAATCATCTCGTGACTCAATAGGCTCGCCCAATAAGATGATTTTTTCTACCCCGTTAATCGTGAGTGTATAGTTATTGTTCGCTAGAAAATTCATTTTTGGCAGAATTAATGTAGCTGTTTCACATAAACTTTTTTCTACTGGCAGATAAATGCCTGAAAACGAGCCAATATCAATAGTCGCTGTGCTTTTTGCAGCATTAATGCCATTTAGTGGCTCTATTTTTACAGTAGTGTTTGCAAAAAGCTGATTATTCCGCGATTGGCGCAATTGTACCCAAGTAGGTTTGTTTGAAATTATTTCGATACCCACTCTTAATTGACCGCCTTGCGTAGGTTTAACCGAGCGTATCATGCCGATTGCGATTTTGCTGGTATCTTGATCAACCACAAGACCGATAAGTTTGTCAGGGCGTGCCAAAATATTGGCGTATTTGTTGACGCGCGCACCAAAGCCACGTGGACTTTCATCGGTGATAATCCAAGTGTCTAAGGAGCCACTGTTAGGTGCTAATGCACTCGCTTGTCTTAAGACGGTGTGCGCCCTAAGGCGCGCATCAAAACCAGTTTCATCGCGCGTTGTTTTCAGGCCGCTATTAATGCGGTTAGATTGATAGACTTGATTACAAATTTCGACAATACCAGCGTTAACTTTAGCGGATCTTGAGCTTGCGCTCCTTGAAAGTTTGCGGCGCTGTCTCACATAACCAGCTCTTCTCCACTCGTCATGTAAAATCCGAGCAGTTTCATTGAGTCTTTGTATGTGGTTAATTTTGGCAAAGGCCAAGCTTTCAGGAATTTCTCCACGATCTGAGACTGTAATTGCCACAACCAATAATTTTTCTAGCTCATCTAATTCCCAATATCGACAAGTATCATTCGGCGTGATTTCACGCATCCGTTTTGCTGGGGCATCTATTTCTAAATCGACAAAAAATAAGTACTGTTCTGGCGTATATTTATTACTGATGTGTATGCGTGTGAGCAGGGTGCTTAATATGCGTGTGGCGATTTCCAAGTGACAATTTTGCATGCTGGCTTGTGCTAATTGACCCATCATGCAGGTTTGTACATACAGTGCGGCTAGTGTAGTCGATGGCGACAAATCGAATACCTCTACGGCATTGTTGAGCAGCGCTTTTTGCGCAGCAATTTTATACAGCACATTAATTTGCACCCACATTTTTGCTGGTGGATTTACTTGGCTAAATAATCGCCATTTAACCATGTTTAATGCGGCATTGAGCGCACGTGCAATGAGCATTAAAAGATGGTTTTCTGCAGGTTTTACATTCAGTTCCTGAGTGGGCTGTGAAGTGTCAAATATTTTTTCAATGACTTTAAGGTGGTAAATATAAGCTTGCCGACAGTAGTTATAACAGGCTTCATAGATGCTGTCTTCTAGCTCACGCTTCATGTTGCCTACACCAGACATTTGTGTAGAGAGTTTTTCTAGCCGTTTTTGATTGAGCGCTTCAAGTTCTAGAATAAAGTCAGTTTGTTGTTGAAGATTGAGTGTGTCAGTTTCTCCTTCATGCGTTAGCATCATAGATAACTGTTTGGTCGCCAGCTGTAAGGCACTAATGTCATCCAGATCGCTCAGGTTCTCAACCCAAGCGAGTTGCTCATTAGTTTTACTTACTTTTTTTGCTTTAAAAAGCTGTTGAATTATGTTTTTCATTATCGCTATGATTAATTCAATTTGATAAGTTATGAGTAAGTTATGCAAAAATATTAATATGAATTATTAGAATATAATAATAAATCATTGAATAATCAAGAGTTACTTAAATATTTTTATCTTTATGTTGTTAAATTCATAAAGTGGTTAAATTCATAAGGTTGTGAAAATCGTACATTTGATTGCATGGTAGAATGCTATTTTTAGAAAAAGCATTTATTTCATGACAGTTCGTACTCGTTTTGCCCCCAGCCCAACAGGTTTTTTACATATTGGCGGTGCGCGCACCGCTTTGTTTTCTTGGGCTTATGCCAAAAAGCATGGTGGCAAATTTATTCTGCGTATTGAAGATACGGATGTTGAGCGTAGCACGCCAGCGGCTGTGCAAGCCATTTTGGATGGTATGGCGTGGTTGGGGCTAGATTACGATGAAGGTCCGTTTTACCAAATGCAGCGCATGGAGACGTACAAAAAAGTGCTGCAAACCATGCTGGATGCGGGCACTGCGTATTATTGTTATTGCAGCAAAGAAGACCTAGAAACTTTGCGCGAACAACAAACTTTGCAAGGTTTAAAGCCACGTTACGATGGCAAATGGCGTCCTGAATCAGGTAAAACTTTACCATTGATTCCAAAAGATATTCCACCAGTCATACGCTTTAAAAACCCGCAAACTGGTGTGGTGGCTTGGGATGACTTGGTGAAAGGCCGCATCGAAATTGCCAATAGCGAAATGGACGATTTGATTATTGCACGTGCCGATGGCACGCCCACCTATAACTTTTGTGTGGTTGTAGATGATTTTGAGATGGGTATCACGCAAGTGATTCGCGGCGATGACCATGTGAACAATACGCCACGGCAAATTAATATGCTGATGGCGCTTGGCGCCACCATTCCACAATACGCCCATTTGTCGATGATTTTAGGTGATGACGGCCAAAAGCTCTCAAAACGCCACGGCGCAGTGAGCGTGATGCAATATCATGAAGATGGCTATTTAAAAGAAGCGGTTTTAAATTATCTTGCGCGCTTGGGCTGGAGCCACGGCGATGCAGAAGTTTTTAATATGCAACAGTTTTGTGAGTGGTTCGATTTAGACCACATTACACCGTCCGCTGCGCAATTTAATACTGAAAAACTTAATTGGCTGAACGCACATTATATTAAAGAGGCCAACTTGGATGTACTTGCCGAGGACATTGCAATACGCTTGCAATCTAACAGCCTGCAAACCAATATCCATGCGGCTTCCAGAACATCAAATTTAGCAGATACACCCGATTTAAAGCTTGTGCTTGGTCTGTATCGCGAGCGCGCGAACAACTTAAATCAATTGGCTAAAGATATTGCGTATTTTTATGCAAAACCGCAAGTAGATGCAGCAGAAAAACAAAAACATATGACGGCAGAAATCTTGCCAATTTTGCATGAGTTTGCGCAGCAAATTAAAGAAATTGAATGGACTGCCGAAAATATTCATAACATCATGAATGCGCTGGTAGCCAAGCATCAATTGAAGTTTCCAAAATTGGCAATGCCATTGCGAGTGATGTTAACTGGCATTGCACAATCACCAAGTATTGACCAAGTGATGGCCTTATTAGGTCAAAAAGAGACACTTGCAAGAATTGAAACCAATTTAAGCTAAAAAAATCTTTGTTTGGTACTTGAAAAGCGAACAAAAAGGCGCAATGATAGTCATACGTGAAAGTGATACGCTTTTACAAGATTTTGTGTTGTAAGGTTTGCATGTAAGTTTTCTTGGCGAAGCAACTCCACAATTATTAAAACTACAGGAGCACAATATGAACAATAAAGGACAAATGCTACAAGATCCATTTTTAAACGCCCTCAGAAAAGAACACGTGCAGGTGTCTATTTATCTGGTGAATGGTATTAAGCTACAAGGCCAAGTCGATTCGTTTGACCAGTACGTTATTTTGCTTAAAAATACAGTCACGCAAATGGTGTATAAGCACGCTATTTCTACGATTGTGCCAGCGCGTGCGGTGAGCATGACACTGCCAGAACATTCGGAAGAATAAAGCTTGTCAATTAGACCCTCTGGTTACGGCGAAAATACTTTAGCGAATCCATCAGTCTCAACCGCCGCATCAAATGGTGCGGTCGTGTTGGTGAGCGTCGATTTCGGCGAGTCAGATTATGCAGAAAGTTTGCAGGAACTGCGCCAATTAGTGACGTCGGCTGGCATGCAAGTACGCGCCACAGTTGAAGGCAAACGCAGCACACCAGATGCAAAATTGTTTATTGGCAGCGGCAAAGCTGATGAGTTGAAAACGATGCTGGAATCATCTGAGACAAATCTAGTTGCCTTTAATCACGATTTAAGTCCGTCGCAACAGCGCAATTTAGAGCGATTTTTGCAAGCTAAAGTGCTCGACAGGACGGGGTTGATTTTAGATATTTTTGCACAACGTGCAAAAAGCCATGAAGGTAAGCTACAAGTTGAACTCGCACAGCTAGAACATTTATCTACGCGCTTGGTTCGCGGCTGGACCCACTTAGAGCGTCAAAAAGGCGGCATTGGTGTACGTGGTGGTCCAGGCGAGACGCAACTTGAGATGGATAGACGCATGTTGCGTGACCGTGTGAAACAGCTCAGAGAGAAACTCGCCAAACTTAAGCAACAGCGCGGCATGCAGCGCAGAGCACGTAAACGCTCAAACACCATGACGGTGTCATTGGTCGGCTATACCAACGCAGGAAAATCCACATTATTTAATCGCTTAACGCAATCAGGCGTATACGCGGCAGATCAGCTATTTGCAACGCTAGATACCACCTCGCGTAAAATGTATTTGGGTGATAATTATCATTCTGGTGGCGGTACGCTTGTAGTTTCAGATACGGTTGGATTTATCAAACATTTGCCAACCACGCTTATCGAAGCGTTTGGTGCGACTTTAGAAGAGGCTGCACAAGCTGATTTACTGCTGCATGTGGTGGATGTGGCGAGTACAAATCGTGAGGCACAAGTCGCACAGGTGAATTTGGTGCTGCAGGAGATCGGTGCGGTCGGCGTACCGCAAGTGTTAGTGCTAAACCAAATTGATCGGCTAGAACACGCTGACCTAGAAGATGGGGCAGGTTTTGAGCGGGACGAGTATGGTAGAATTTACCAAGTACGCGTTTCAGCTAAGACTGGCGCAGGCATGGCGTTTATTAAGCTAGCATTGACAGAACATCAGCAATTATTAAAAAAATTAAGCACTGAAGAAAGTGCTTATGCATAACTTAAAAAGTAGTTTGGAGTCGTGAATGATTAAGTTTTCTAAATTTACCTTTCTAGGTTTGGGTCAAAAAAATAATGAAGGCCCGCCTGATTTGGATGAGGTGTTGCGCGATATAAGCCAAAAGATTAACAATCTTTTTGGTAGAAAAGGTAGCGGAAACAATGGCGGTAATCATAATCAGCCTTCTGGTGCAAAAGAGATTGATGTGCCAGTCGTGCCTATTTTGGCGCTTATTGTCGCTATTTGGATGGCGACGGGGTTTTATATTGTCGATCAAGGTTCGCTTGGTGTCGTGCAGCGTTTTGGTAAGCTCACACAAACTACAGAACCTGGTCCGCGCTGGCATTGGCCATTTCCTATTGAAACTAAGACGATTGTCAATATGGAGCAAGTGCGCCGTTTAGAAGTGGGCTATAGAAGCAGTGGAGAAGGTTCTGGCACTAAAACTAAAGTCCCCAATGAAGCGCTGATGCTGACTGAAGACGAAAACATCATCGATATGCAAGTAGCGGTTCAATACAAACTTAAAAATGCAGTAGATTACGTATTTAATAACCGTGATACTGATAAATCTGTGATGTCTGCAGCAGAAACTGCGATTCGCGAGGTGGTGGGCAAAAGCAAGCTAGATGACCTGTTGCAAAAAGGTTTGCCAGATACTTCTGCACGCATGCAGGCGATTTTGGATAGTTATAAAACTGGCATATTAATTACCAGCGTCTCTCGGCAAAAAGGCGCAGCGCCAGAACAGGTAAAAGAGGCGTTTGACGATGTTAACCGCGCCAATCAAGATTACCAGCGGCAAATTAACTTAGGCCAAGCTTATGCTAATGATGTCATTCCTAAGGCGCGCGGCAACGCATCGCGTTTGGCGGCAGAAGCTGCAGGTTATAAGCTTAAAGTTGAAAGCGAAGCGACTGGTAACGCGAGCCGTTTTGAGCAAATATTAGCGCAATACAATAAAGCGCCTGAAGTTACACGACAACGCTTATATCTTGATGCGCAAGAGCAAATCATGTCGAACACCAGCAAAGTGTTGGTTGATCAAAAAGGGGGTAACAGCTTGCTGTACTTACCTCTAGATAAGCTCATGGCAATCAGCGCAACAGGCGCACCTACTGGCGCTGCGGCGGCAAGCGCGAATAGCGCTAGAGAGAGTGAAGCTGCACAAGAAGACACACGTGAACTATCACGTGATAGAGACTCTCGATAATTAAAAAAAGAGAAAATCATGAAAAATATTGCTACATTGTTAATTGGATTATTTGTTATGTTGGTATTAGCGACCATGTCGCTATATACCGTTGATCAGCGTGAATATGCTTTGGTGTTCAGGTTAGGCGAAATTGTCGCAGTTAAAAAAGAACCAGGTTTATATTTTAAGTTGCCGCTAGTGGATGATTTAAAGTATTTTGAAAAGCGCATTGTTACTCTAGATTGGGAGCAACCTGCTGAGATTGTCACCAGCGAAAATAAAACCATGACGGTAGACTCTTTTGTTAAATGGCGCATTATTGATCCTGTGAAATATTATGTATCTGTGAAAGAGGGCGGCGAGGCGGCAGCTGAAGACAGACTTTCTCAAGTGGTGAATGCTGGGCTGCGCGATGAGTTTGGTAAACGTACTGTGCGTGATGTAATTGCGGGTGAGCGCGGTGCCATTATGGAAAGCATGAAAGTAAGAGCGGATAAAGAAGCGCGCCAAATTGGTATTCAAGTGGTTGATGTGCGCTTAAAACGTGTGGATTATTCTGAGGATATTAGCAAGTCTGTGTTTGATCGTATGATTGCGGAACGTAAACGTATTGCGAATCAGCTGCGCTCTGAAGGGTCAGCCGCTTCTGAGAAAATTCGAGCAGATGCAGACAAGCAACGTGAAGTAATCATCGCAGAAGCTTTTAGAGACGCACAAAAAGCGAAAGGCGAAGGCGATGCTAAAGCTGCAGAGATTTATTCAAGTGCCTACGGTAAAAACCCTGAATTTTATGCCTTTTATCGTAGCCAAGAGGCTTATAAAAATAGCTTTAAAAATAAATCTGATGTGTTAGTGTTAGACCCGAGTTCTGAATTCTTTAAATACATGCGTGGCTCTGGCGGCAAATAAGCATCAGGTATTTGCGTGACTGCTACCATTTTAACAGCGTTAGGCTTAATGCTGATATTTGAAGGCCTGTTACCGTTTATCGCCCCGCGAGCTTGGCGCGAAACCTTTAAGCGTATGATAGAACTGAAAGATGGTCAGCTGCGTTTTGTTGGACTGCTCTCTGTAGTAGGTGGTTTATTATTCATGTTCTTCGGTCGTTAATCTAAACTGATAGCGCTAAGCCGTTTTTGCTATATTACTAGTATAATAGCGCTATGCGAAATTGGATGCTCCCTGAATTTATTGAAGACGTGTTGCCTGCAGAGGCGGCGCGAGTAGAGGCGCTTCGCCGTAAATTATTAGATTTATTTAAAGTGCATGGCTATCAATATGTGATTCCGCCTACGCTAGAATACTTAGAGTCACTCATCACAGGCACTGGGCATGATTTAGATTTAGCCACGTTTAAAGTGGTAGATCAGCTCACTGGTCGCCTCATGGGGATTCGTGCTGATATGACGCCGCAAGCTGCACGTATCGATGCGCACATGCTCAATCAGCAGGGTGTTAGCCGATTATGTTATGCAGGTACGGTGCTGCGCACTAAACCAGATGGCCTTGCGCGTACGCGCGAGCCATTGCAACTAGGCGCGGAGTTGTTTGGCCATGCTGGCATTGAGAGTGACATTGAGATTCAACGCTTGATGATTAAATCTTTACAGTTGCTTGGCCTAAAAGATTTGCATATTGATTTTAGTCATGTTGCAATTTTTGAAAGCTTGATCAGCGCGGGCAATGTCAACACAGATTTAGAAGAAGCGCTTTATGCGGCATTGCAGAGTAAAGACAAAGTCGCAGTGGCCGATTTGGCTGCAGATCTGCCTGAAACTGTTCGGCAAGCGCTTATCAGTCTAACCGAGTTGAATGGCGATGTTGCAGTGTTGGAAAAAGCTGAAAATGTATTGCCAAAATTACCAGAAATTGTTCAAGCACTGGCTAATTTAAGTGCAGTTGCAAGCAAATTAAGCGATTTAAAAGTGAGCGTCACGTTTGATTTGGGTGAGTTACGTGGTTATCACTATCATAGCGGCGTGGTGTTTGCTGCCTATGCCATTGGTTATACTGGCCCTGTGGCACTTGGCGGGCGCTATGATGAAGTGGGTATTGCGTTTGGCCGCGCCCGACCAGCCACAGGCTTCAGTTTAGATTTACGCGGTATTGTGAGTGCGTTTGCGCCAGCAAACTTGCCCAAAGCTATTTTGGCGCCAGAAGGTAATGACAAAGACTTGCTTAACAAAATTGAGGCTTTGCGTACCGATGGTTTGTTAGTGATTCAAGTGTTACCCAATTCAGAAGTTAATCTGAATGAGCTTAATTGCGATAGTACCTTAGTGTTGCGCGACGGCGAATGGCTGATTGAAACACTTAACTAGTCAATTTTAAAAAACATAATTAATTTAAAAGCAGTAACTTATGGCGAAAAATGTAGCAAAAAACCAAGCAGCAAAAAACGTTGTTGTTATCGGCACACAATGGGGTGATGAAGGCAAAGGCAAAATCGTTGATTGGTTGACGGATCATGCCCAAGGTGTGGTGCGCTTCCAAGGCGGTCATAATGCGGGGCATACATTGGTCGTCGGTCAGGGCGATGCGCAACGTGTTTACAAGCTTAACCTTGTGCCTTCAGGCATTGTGCGTTCTGGTATTAATTGCTATATCGGCAACGGTGTCGTGTTAGATGCAGGACATTTACTCGGTGAAATTACTGCGCTTGAAAAAGATGGTTTAGAAGTTAAAAACCGTTTAAAAGTGAGTTCAGGTTGTCCATTGATTTTAAGCCACCATGTGGCGGTCGATGTTGCACGCGAAGCTAAACGTAGTGCAGATAAAAAAATTGGTACTACGGGTAAAGGCATCGGCCCAACTTACGAAGACAAAGTGGCACGTCGCGCTTTACGGGTTTATGACTTGTTTTATCCTGAACGTTTTTCAGAAAAGTTAAAAGAAGTAATGGATTACCATAACTTTGTTCTCACTAATTACCTAGGTGCTAAAGCGGTTGATTTTAATCAACAATATGATGCAAGCATGCAGCATGCAGTCGCGTTAAAACCAATGATTAGCGACATTTCTGCTGAACTTTACGCAGCTAATGCGCGTGGTGAAAACTTATTGTTTGAAGGTGCACAAGGTACATTACTCGATATTGACCATGGTACCTATCCGTATGTGACTTCAAGCAACTGTATCGCTGGTCAAGCTTCAGCAGGTACAGGTGTTGGTGCGAATATGTTGCATTATGTTTTAGGTATCACTAAGGCTTACACGACGCGTGTAGGCGGCGGTCCTTTCCCAAGCGAGTTAGATATTGATACTGCAGGTGCACCTGGCACACAAATGTCAGTAAAAGGCCAAGAAATTGGTACAGTAACTAAGCGTAAACGTCGCTGTGGATGGTTTGATGCTGCGGCCTTGCGTCGTTCAGCTATGATTAACGGTCTAACAGGCTTGTGCATCACTAAGTTAGACGTGTTGGATGGCATTAAAGAGCTCAATATTTGTACTGGTTACGAGTTAGATGGCAAGAAAATAGACCTGCTCCCAATCGGCGCAGACGATGTTGCTGGATGCAAACCGATTTATGAAACCGTACCAGGTTGGTCAGAGAATACCTTTGGTGTAAAAACTTGGGATGGCTTACCTAAGGCAGCACAAAACTATCTAAAACGTCTAGAAGCCTTATGTGGTGTGCCAGTTGCGATTGTATCGACTGGCCCAGAGCGTGATGAAACGATTGTGATTGAGCATCCTTTTGCGTAGCGTGTTTGCATAGATTATGATGCAAAATCAACGTCTAGCATGGGCAATTACTGGTTCTGGGCATTTTTTGCGCGAGTCGCTCGACATTCTTAAAACACTCGAAAATACTGATATTTACTTAAGTCGTGCGGCGGCTGAAATCATCAAGCAGTATGGTTTTCAGTCGCAATTAGACGCCACTGGACATAAAGTGTACCAAGATAAAACCGCCAGCAGCGTGCCAGTTGAGCTGTTTTATGAAGGCAAATATCACACTTTAGTCATCTCGCCGACCACATCAAATACCATTGCAAAAATGGCTTATGGATTTTCGGATAGTTTAGTCAGCAATTTGTTTGCACAAGCAGGCAAGACGCGAGTGCCCAGCATTGTGTTTGCCTGTGATACCCCACCAGAACTAGGTTCTGAATCTATACTTTCAGAAGCGCCACGAGAAAATCTCGTTGATGTGTATCCTCGGCAGATTGATTTAGATAATGTCGCTAAATTAGCAAAATTTGAGGCGACAAAAGTTGTTGCTAATATGCTTGAACTAACCCATGCCGTGCATGAACGCTTAAACGAGCTCAAGTGAAAATAGAACTAGTGAAAATAGAACTTAAGTGAAAAAAGACCGCTTATTATTCTTGACTGGTAAGCTCGCTGAAAAAAGCTTGAATAAAGTACTGCAAGAAATAGAAGCTCAGTCCAAAGAAAACCCAAATACACCCCAATTAAAATATCCAAGGTTTGAATACAAAGTCGAGCAAATTGGCGTCTCGGTAGCGGCGCTGATGACACCAGAAATGATTGCGCGCCGTTTAAAAAATACTGGCGAAGCCAACAAAATGATTTTACCTGGCTTGTGTCAGGGCGATTTAAGCGCTTTGCATCGGCAATACGGCATCCCTGTAGAGCGGGGGCCTGCCGACCTTAAAGATCTCCCACAGTATTTTGGTCAGGGCGGCAAAGCACCTGACTTAAGTCAGAATAACGTCAAAATATTTGCTGAGATTGTCGACGCGCCCGATTTAACCGTGCCGCAAATTTTGGCTAAAGCCGAAAAATTTAAAGCACAAGGTGCTGATGTGATTGATTTAGGCTGCCTGCCCAATAAGCCATTTACGCATCTAGCCGATACTATTAAAGCACTAAAAAGCGCAGGGTTTGGGGTGAGTGTAGATAGTATGAATACTGATGAATTGTTGCTGGCAGGAAAATCTGGCGCGGATTACTTACTAAGCCTGACCGAAAAAACACTATGGATTGCCGATGCAGTGGCAGCTACACCAGTACTGATTCCATCTAAACCTGGAAATATGGCTTCGCTTTCTAGGGCGATAGAAATTTGTCTTAAAAAGGGCAAACCATTTTTAGCTGATGCGATTTTGGATCCGATTCATTTTGGGTTGGCTGATTCGATAGTGCGCTATCACAAATTGCGTAAAAAATACCCACAGATACAAATCATGATGGGCGTTGGCAACGTAACAGAGCTGACTGATGCCGATACCACGGGCATTAACGCGGTGTTGTTTGGCTTGATCAGCGAGCTGAATATTAATGCGGTGCTAGCGACTTCAGTCAGCCCGCATGCGGTCAATGCAATTGCCGAGGCCGATATGGCAAGGCGCGTGATGTTTGCCGCCAAATCAGACACTCGCTTACCTCGTGGATACTCTACAGGGTTGAATGGTTTGCATGATAGAAAGCCATTTTCTTATACTGCAACAGAAATTGCAGAAATTGCCGCGCAAATTAAAGACCCCAGCTTTCGTATTATGGTTTCAGATTCTGGTGTGCATGTATTTAACCGTGATGGCTTGCAACTAGAAATTGACCCGTTTAAGTTTTATGCGGGCTTAGGGGTAGATAATGACGCTTCACATGCTTTTTACCTAGGCGTAGAGCTAGCGCGTGCGCAGATTGCCTACCAGTTAGGTAAGCGCTATGTGCAAGATGAAGAGTTGCAATGGGGGGTCGCTACGGTGCAAGATAAGCGTGCAAAAGTAGCGCACCGAGAGGCTTCGATTAAAGAAAAACAAGCTAAAATCAAAGAAAACAAGGATTAGCGAAAGTAAGAAAAATTTTGGCTATGCATAGAAATTTAATTAATGATTTTTGAAACGATAGTAACGAGTGTTGATGAAGCTGGTCATCCACATGTGACGCCGTTTGGCTTGCGGCAGGAGGGCGAAGGAGAAGAGATGCGTATTATTATCTCGCCCTATAAACCATCAACCTCGTTGAAAAATATTTTAGCGACTGAATGCGCAGTGATGAATTTAACAGATGACGTGCGTGTATTTGCAGGCGCACTCACAAAAAGGCAGCCATGGCAGCTTATGGAAACTAGTCAAGTGAGAGGTTTTAGGCTGACAGACTGTTTAGCGCATGTTGAGCTGGCGTTGGTTGAAGTACGTGATGACGCAACGCGCCCTCAGCTTGTGATGAGAAAGGTAGCAGAATTTAATCATAAGCCCTTTACTGGGTTTAATCGCGCGCAGGCTGCTGTAATAGAACTGGCGGTGCTTGTAAGCCGTTTGCATTTATTGCCGCGCGAAAAAATTGATACTGAGTTAGCCTATTTACAGATAGCGATTGATAAAACTGCAGGCACGCGCGAAATTGAAGCCTGGGGTTGGTTGATAGAAAAAGCAAACAACTTTTATTCAGAACAGTCTGGCAATCATTTAGCCTAAGCATGCCAATATGACAATATTATTAATCAGCGTTAAAAATGTCGAAGAAGCGCAATTGGCTTTAGATGCAGGCGTTGACATTATCGATTTAAAAGACCCGAATGCGGGTGCATTGGGTGCTTTAGACTTGCAAGAAACAGCACAAATTGTTCAACTTATTGATGGATGTTCTATTGTAAGTGCAACTGTTGGTGAGCAGCACATGCGATTAAACGATTTGGTGCTGGATATAGAAGCGCGTGCGGAAATGGGTATCGATATTATTAAAATTGCGGTATCAACATTATTTGATGATGAAAATTTTATCGTTGAAATGGCTAAACTTAGCATCGTCGGTATAAAAATCGTTGCAGTCTTTTTTGCAGATACAAAGTTAGATTTGAGTTTATTGCCTATGCTTAAAAAAGCAGGGTTTTATGGTGCGATGTTAGACACTCAAACGAAGCAGAACGATTTATTACAAGCGCAGTCAAAAAATGTGCTACAAAGTTTTGTAATGCGCTGTGAAGAAATTAACTTGAAATCAGGTTTGGCGGGCTCATTAAAATCACAATATATAGAATTGCTGTGTGAAATAAACCCTACATACATAGGTTTTAGAGGTGGGGTATGCGAAAATTCTTTACGTAATACGGCATTATCTGGCTTAAAAGTGATTGAAGTTAAAAACATGTTGCGCGAGCACAACAAAGCTTATGTAAAACCGCATAAAATCTTGGGTTTGGCGTTGCATAGTTAAAGTAGTTTAAGTATAGTTACCCAGTGGATGTTTGGTTTCAAGTAATTCAACAAGGAGTTTTAACAATGAAAAAGAATTTATTGGGTTTAGCAGTTGCGGCAGCACTTAGCGTAACAGCGTTTTCTGCAGCGGCAGATGATATGTACCGCGGCGCATGGTATGCAGTGCCAGGGGTTAGCTACATGAATACAGATAGCGATTTGGACGCTGACAATGGCGCAGGTGGCTTTCTTGCAATTGGTAAAGAGCTTTCACCAAGCTGGGATTTGCAAGGTCGTTTAGGATATAACCGTGCTGATGAAGATACTAACATTGCAGGAGCGAGTGGCCGTTACAAATCTACGCAACTGGGTTTAGATGCCTTATACATGTTTAGTCGTAGCAATTTCCGTCCATTCTTGTTGGCTGGCTTAGGCGCAACGCGTAATAATGTTGATTACAGCAACATTGCTACACTTCAAGATAAAAGCAAAACTTCGTGGTTAGCAAGTTTGGGTTTGGGTGCACAATATCTGTTTAATGATACTTTTGGTTTGCAAGCGGATTTGCGTCATCAATGGTCAAAATCAGAGGCAAATGCACCTGGTACAAGTTTTGATGCTGATGAAACGATTGGTAATACTTTGTTCAACTTAGGTGGCGTATTCCGTTTTGGCGCACCAGCACCTGTAGTGGCTGAGCCGACACCAGAGCCAGCACCAGTTGCAGCAGTAGAACCAGCTCCAGAACCAGCACCAGCGCCAGAACCAGTAAAATGTACGCCACAAATGGACACCATTACTGTGGATGCAGCAAAACTGTTCGGCTACGATAAAGCAAACTTACAAGCTGAAGGTAAATCTGCATTAGATGATGCTGCTGCGAAAATCAAAGCAAACCCAGAAATTAAAACAGTGACTGTAACAGGTCATACAGACCGTATTGGTTCAGATGCTTACAACCAAAAACTTTCAGATCGTCGTGCTAAACAAGTGGCTGATTACTTAGCTGCACAAGGTGTTGATGCAGGTATTATCTCTGCTGTTGGTAAAGGTGAATCAGAACCCGTTGTTCAGTGTGCTGGTAATAAAGCAACGAAAAAATTAATTCAATGCTTACAACCTAACCGTCGCGTAGAAATTAAAGCTGAAGGTCAAAAAGAGACAGGCTGTAACTAGTTTTTTAGTAAATTGAAAAAGCCTCGCATCTGCGAGGCTTTTTTATGTCTGTTAATTTCATATCAAATTACTTAAACGTTATAATGTAGAGATGAAAATTAACGTTGATTTAATCATTGAAGCACGTTGGCTGTGTCCTGTTGTCCCTAATAATACCGTCCTGCAAGATCAATCTATAGTGATTCAAGCAGGTAAAATTATTGATATTTACCCTCTAAATCAATTGAGCCAATATAATGCAATTGAAACCGTCCAGCTTAATGAACATGTATTAATCCCAGGCTTAATTAACTTACATACGCATGCTGCAATGAGTTTGATGCGTGGTTTGGCAGATGATTTGTCCTTAATGCCTTGGTTGCAACAACATATATGGCCCGCAGAGCAAAAATTTGTTTCGTCTACTTTTGTGTATGAAGGTACATTGTTGGCCGCGGCTGAAATGTTAAGTGGCGGCATCACTACCTTTAATGATATGTATTTTTACCCAGAGTCTGCTGCAAAAGCCGCTATAAAAATTGGCATGCGTGCAAACTTAGGTTTGGTGGTGATGGAGTTTCCCACAAATTATGCCAATGACGCTGAAAGCTATATTCAAAAAGGCTTAGAAGCGCGTGACCATTTACGTGATGAGCCGTTTATTAGCTTTAGCTTTGCCCCGCACGCACCCTATACCGTGGCAGATGGGACATTTGAGCGCATTATGACCTTAGCCGAGCAGGTTGATATTGGGGTGCATACGCATATGCATGAGACGCAACAAGAAATTATTGATAGTGAGTATGCGCATGGATTAAGACCATTAAATCGTTTTGCAAATTTAGGCATGCTCAGCCCTACGCTAACACTCGCGCATTGTGTACATTTAAATGATGCGGAGGTAAAGCTGCTGGCGGAATATGGCTGTAGCGTTGCCCATTGCCCGAGCTCAAATTTGAAGTTGGCCTCGGGTATTGCACCAATTACTGAGTACGTGAAACAGGGCGTTAATGTTGGTTTAGGCACAGATGGTGCCGCGAGCAATAATCGCTTAGATATGTTTACAGAAATGCGTCTTGCTGCCTTGTTAGCAAAAGGGCAGAGTTATGACGCAACCGCAATATCTGCGTATCAAGCACTTGAAATGGCAACCATTAATGGGGCAAAAGCGCTAAACTTAAGCGATAAAATTGGCTCCATAGAAGTAGGAAAATTCGCCGATTTATGCGCAGTTAAGTTAAGCGATATTGAAACACAACCTTGTTTTGACCCAATGTCTCATTTAGTTTACGTGGCTGGGCGCGAACATGTAAGCCATGTTTGGGTTCAAGGGGATTTAAAGTTTCATCGACCAATCGGTGGAGAAGGCATGTATAGTGGTGTTGAACCGCAAGAGCTTAAAGATATCGTAGGTCGCTGGCAAAGCAAGTTAAGTGAGTTTTAGATTAGGTGAAATTAAATTAAGTGAATTCAAATCGAGTGAAAAATGATGAACGTAGACGCTGCAGAACTGAATAAATTTGCCGAGCTCGCACATAAGTGGTGGGATAAAACTAGTGAGTTTAAACCTTTGCACGATATTAACCCGCTGCGCTTAAATTATATTGACCAAGCTATTAATTTAAAAGGGAAAGTTGTGCTGGATGTCGGCTGTGGCGGCGGTATATTATCTGAATCGATGGCTGAAAAGGGCGCAAAAGTCACGGGCATTGATTTAGGTGAAAAAGCGCTTAAGGTTGCGCAGTTACACAGTTTGGAAAGTGGTGTGTCGGTAGATTATCAGTTAATCGCTGTGGAAGATCTAGCGCAAAAACAACCAGAGAGTTTTGACGTAGTCACTTGTTTAGAAATGTTGGAACACGTGCCAGACCCCGCTAGTGTGATTGCTG
>JANNOS010000118.1:0-3931 GCA_031399315.1 Methylophilaceae bacterium
CATCACCGCCGATTCTGGCGAGTGTGTCTGTGCTACGTATGCATGCGAGCATGGTTTTTGCGACATCTTTTAACACAGTATCACCAGCAGAATGCCCACAAGAATCATTGATCACTTTAAATCGGTCTAAGTCGATATATACCAATGCGTTTTGCATACCGACTTCACGGTTATCTTTAATAAAATGATTGAGCCTGCTCTCAAACTCAGCACGGTTCACAAGCCCTGTCAGCGTATCGTGAGTTGCTCGATAAGTAATCTCGTCTACCATTTTACGCTGCACTGTCACATCGTGAAACACCAGCACAACACCTATGGTATTACCTTCATCATCATAAATAGGTGAGACAGAATTCTCAATGCCACGCTCAGTGCCATCTCTGCTGATAAGCACAGTATTATTAGCCAAACTTGTCACAATATCTCCGCCTAAGCAAAGCGCAACAGGGTTTAATGTCGGCCTTCTAGTTTCTGCATCGATAATGTTAAATACTTCGTAAATTGGCAAACCCACGGTTTCGCTCAACTTCCAACCAATTAGCGCCTCTGCAGCTGGGTTTAGATATTGCACATCGCCTTCTCTATCAGTGGCAATCACCGCATCGACTATCGAATCCATAGTAGTTTTGAACATGGTGGCTTTAAACATAGTCGCTTTGAGCATAGCAACTTTGGAGTTCTTTTGTTCGTGATCAACTTTTTGCTCTAGTTGCTTTAGTAGCATGGTGTCTTTGGCAGTGCTAGAAATCCGCATAATTGATACCTTTTTAATACATGCCATGTAGTGCAAGTCAGTGTTGCAACCATTTAGGGCTATTAAGGCTACCAATTTACAGTAAATACATGCCGTTTTAATTGAAAAAGAAAGCCATGTAATTCATTCAATTTAGGCGATTAAAATAATGCCTTAAACCCTGCTGTAATAGCTAGTTAACAGTAAGTATGGTTAAGAAAGACAGTGGCAGATACCTATGATTTTTTACACAAAAAATATGATGAACCGCTAAAACGACCACTAAAAAGTTGGTGGGCTACATGAACTCACCAAGGTGCATGGTTCATCACCTGCGTTACGAAAACGGTGCGGTTCGCGACTATTAAAATAATATGCATCGCCCGCGCCCAATATACGCGTGGACTCCCCTACAGTGACTTCCAATCGACCGCTTAGTATTACACCACCTTCTTCGCCTTCGTGTTCTAGCATCACCAAGCCTGTATCTGCGCCAACCCCATACTGCTCACTTAAAATTTGCAGTGCATGTCCAGATTTAGCTGACCCTATTTGCCGATACGAGATGCCCTCACCCCCGCTAATTTCAGTTAAATCTTGTGCACGATAAAACACTTCACTTTTCATGCCTGGCAATTCATCAGAAAAAAATTCAGCTAATGTCATTGGAATACCTGCCAATATGCGCTTAAGCGCGCTAACAGATGGACTTGTATTACCAGACTCGATAAGCGAAATAGTTGCGTTCGCCACACCCGCCTTTTTTGCTAATGCGCGTTGTGATAACTGGTGCCTTAATCGAACTATTTTCAGCCTAAAACCTACATCGATATCCATATGACATTCTCAAGATGTTTAAAGTGTTAAATATACAATAACACTCATAATTTTAATAGCAATAAAATCAATTGGTTATATATTTAAAAAACCGCGCTTGACACATTATGCTAAACACTTGAATATATGTTCAAGAATATATCTTTGTAAGGTAAAGTATGTCGCAAAATAAACAAGTAAAACTGCCCAACTTATCCAATTATTGGGTTCCATTTACGGCAAACAGACAATTTAAAGCCATGCCACGCTTGTTTAAAGCCGCCAAAGGCAATTACTACACAGACATGGCAGACCGTCAAATTTTAGACGGTACGGCGGGCTTATGGTGTGTGCCTGCCGGACATGCGCGCGAAGAAATTGCCACAGCAGTTGGTAAACAGCTACTTACCTTAGATTACGCGCCCGCCTTTCAAACCAGCCATCCACTTGCGTTTGAAGCCGCTACCCGCTTGGCGGAATATATGCCGACTGAGTTAGACCGCATATTTTTTACCAATTCTGGCTCGGAATCTGCTGATACTGCGCTTAAAATTGCGCTGGCTTATCATCGCGTTTGCGGCAACCCACTACGAAATAAACTCATCGGGCGCGAGCGTGGTTATCATGGCGTGAATTTTGGTGGCATTGCAGTGGGTGGCATTGCTGGCAATCGGAAGGCGTTTGGCAATAGTTTAAGTGGAATTGACCATATTCGTCACCCGCTCGATATTGCTAAAAATGCTTTCACCAAAGGCGTACCAGAAGATGGCGGCATCGCGCTCGCCAATGAATTTGAAGCACGTATTATGACGCTGCACGACCCCTCTACCATTGCTGCGCTTATTGTGGAGCCGATGCAAGGCTCGGCGGGCGTGATTATTCCACCCACAGGTTATTTAAAACGTTTGCGTGAAATTTGTACCAAGCATGGCATTTTGCTAATTTTTGATGAGGTTATCACAGGCTTTGGCCGCTTGGGTACTCGGTGGGGTGCAGATTATTTTGATGTGATTCCAGACATGATTACGTGCGCAAAAGGTCTCACAAATGGCGTGGTGCCAATGGGCGCCGTGGCGGTTAAGCGCGACATTTATGATGCATTCATGGAAAACTCCGCTGAAGGCGCCATTGAGTTGCCGCATGGCTATACTTACAGCGCCATCCCCATTGCTTGCGCAGCATCTATTGCCACCTTGGATATTTTTCAGGCAGAAAAGCTTGAGGCCCGTGCTGCTGACTTAAGTGGCTATTTTGAACAGGCAGCGCATAGTTTACGCGGCTTTCCGATGGTGCGCGATATTCGCAATATTGGCCTAGTTGCTGGCATTGAATTTGAGCAATTTATCGACAAAAATGGTGCTGGGAAAGTAGGTGCATTTGCATTTGCTACCTATTTAAAATGCTATGAGCTTGGTCTACATATACGCTTCACTGGCGATATTATTGCTATTTCGCCGCCGCTGACCATCGAAAAGCATGAAATTGACCGTATTTTCAATACGTTAAGTGAGGCGATTAAATTTGTAGCAAGCCACGGTGAAAAAGGCTTAGAGTCAAAGCAATATCTTACAAATGAACAAGCTTGGGCTAAAGGGCAAATTTATACATAATATTTTTCTAGTGTCATTCCCGCGTAGGCGGGAATCCATTTTAAAAATGATTTAAAGTCAGCCTAGATTCCCGCCTACGCGGGAATGACGAAGCTGTGATGGTTTTACAAAATATGGAGCATTTAAAATGAATGAAATCGGCCACTACATTAACGGCAAACATTTGGTAGGAAACAGTGGCCGGCAAGGTGATGTGTACAACCCTGCTACTGGTGAGGTATCAGCCAAATTAAGCATGGCCAGTGCCGCAGAAGCTATGGCTGCGATTGACGCTGCGCAGGCAGCTTTTCCCTCTTGGTCTGCAACACCAGCACTGCGCCGCGCACGTATTATGTTTAAATTTAAGGCGCTGCTAGACGAGCATGCTAATGACTTAGCTAAAGCGATTTCGTTAGAACACGGTAAAACTATCTCTGATGCGCGAGGTGAAGTGACACGCGGTATAGAAGTGGTGGAGTTTAGCTGCGGTATGCCGCACCTAATGAAAGGTGACTTTAATGATAACGTTGGCACGGGTATTGATACATATAGCATGCACCAACCACTGGGCGTAGTTGCTGGCATCACGCCATTTAACTTTCCTGTCATGGTGCCACTGTGGATGATTCCCATGGCACTGGCTACAGGGAACACCTTTGTACTAAAGCCCTCAGAAAAAACCCCCAGTGCAAGCTTAATGTTGGCTAATTTACTGGCCCAGGCCGGTTTGCCAGCAGGCGTGTTTAACTTGGTGAATGGTGATAAAGAAGCTGTGGATGTGTTGCTATCTGAC
>JANNOS010000126.1:0-17874 GCA_031399315.1 Methylophilaceae bacterium
AGGCTATGTGCCAGGTGTGCGCGAAAACGGTGGCCAATACACCCATGCTGCTATTTGGGCAACCATGGCGTTTGCTATGCAAGGTGATAATAAACGGGCATGGGAATTGTTTAGCATGTTAAACCCTATTCACCACTCAACCACGCCAGAACAAGTAAGCACCTACAAAGTAGAGCCTTATGTCATGAGTGCTGATATTTATGCTGCTGAACCACATGTTGGACGTGGTGGCTGGACATGGTATACAGGCGCATCTGGTTGGATGTATCGCCTAACCCTAGAAACCTTGTTAGGGGTAACGATTGAAGACAACCAATTACGAATTGCACCATGTGTGCCTGCTCATTGGCAAAACTATAAAATTCACTACCGTTATCGCGACACGGTTCATCACATTACAGTCAACTGTAATGGCAAACAAACGAATAAAATTGAAAAATTTATTCAACTTAAAGATGACGGAATAGAAAGATTTATTGAAGTTGACCTTTGAAGTAACTCAGCGCGAAGGTTGGGGCATTAAGAAAGTTAAAATAGATGCTCTGGGAGGCAGTATACATGCGGGTGTCAGGGCAGGGGCATAATACACTCAGCACGAATTTAATATTTTTCAATTTCGCCGAAGAGGTTGCAAAATTTTGATGCCCCATACAAATCAGGAAATAACGTTAGATGATTGATATTCATTCTATTCAAAGTTTTTAAACATTCCGTTCTATCCTTATTTGGAATGATTATTTTAATAAGTGTATAGCCTTCATCATCTTTATCGTTATTTTCTTGCACCCAATCTTCAATGGATTTTCCATTTGGTGTACGGGTAAATAATCCTCCTTGATTTACGAGACGCTGATTTTCGTCAGATAATGGGCGAATAAATTCAACTTGAGGTTTTGAAGGCATATCAAGAAATATCGAGTTAAGCAAGCCACCACCAACAGCCTTGCCTGAAGCGATGTCTGCCTTTTTTTGTCTTTTTTCTGCTTCATCCTTTATTAACAGCTTTGCACTTGCTTTTCAACAGTTGGAACGTGAAGTGCATAGATGGCTCGATTGTGTGTTTGTTTATCAGATTGATTTATAAATGCAAAATATGCTGCTACAAATGGAGAGCTTGTCCAGTCTAATAAAGGTGTTGATAAGCCATGATGTTGTCCAAGAGCCCACCATTCATTTTCTTCATTTATTACTCTCGGATTAAAACCTCTTCTACCACGTACTGCAAGTTGGAATTGTTCTAGATGAGACTGTCGGAAATTGTACTGTTTTGTTTTAGCAATTTTTGCATTTTTTATGAGCCTATTCAGTGTTGACTCAAGCCCCCAATTGTCGCATCTTTGACCCCGCCAAATATATTGATCGTACTCGAGCATCTCTTCATAGATAAAAGCTGAAAAATCCTTCCAAGATTTAAACTTAACTTGCCCATATTCTAAGCCAGTTGCTGACCATTCCCAATTCTTTTTATCCATAGTGTTTCCAGTTTTTTTGGAAAATTTACGAATTCGTAAATTTAATACAAGGGCTATAAATATTATTGTTAGATGGATAATAGCAGAAAATAATTAAGCCCTAATATTAAGGGTGCGTTTTTATTTATTTGAATCCCACGGGGATTGTGCCAGCCTCGCCTTAGGGCGATTCTGTCATCTTTCACTGGCGCTCAAGACCGCTTCGCTTTGCTATGCGTCCAAGCAATCACTGATTGCTTAGTCGAACCCATCGAGGTTCTCGATGTACCTCGTGGCGAAGCCACAAAACAAAAAACCACCTAAAAAGGTGGTTGTTGTGTTTTGGCGTCCCCACGGGGATTCAGGCGTCCCACCTTTTCTGCCCTGTTACCCGCATTCGACTGTCAGTGTCAATCAAAAATCAGTCCTGAAATCAGTCCTAATTTCCAATAAGAATTAAGCGCAGTATAGCAAAAAATAGGTTTTGAATTGACTTTAAATTTGAATATATTGATTGATCATGTAGGACTGTTACAATCACTGTAAATAATAATAGGAGCTCAATGTGGTCAACATATTCGAAGGCGCTAGGCGCATAGCCCTTTTGTTGGGAATAGGGGCAGCGGTCGTCACGGTGCTAGTGGCATTCAATGAGGACGCCTATTACCATGCGCAGTACTCTTTAGCCGCCCCAAATGCTCCATTTAAAAAAAATGATGGCGACTGCCAAGGTGAAGGCAGAACAATGTATTTTGATCATAAAACTTCAAGCGGCAAGGAAGTCAGAGTTTCGATCTGTCTTGAGACCATGACCTTCAAAAACAATAATGGGGAAGAATCTGAACTTATCCCCTACAAAATAGATGCAGACGGTATGACATGGGGCGCAAGTACTTATAGCACTGAAATTTCCAATTACGAGACACAGGTGCAGGAGCGTTTCACAATGACCGTAACTGATGAGTTAGATTCTATCGAAGACGCAGAAAAGAAGTGGCGTACTGATTTTGCTGAAACCATGGGCTATTTGGTCGTTTCTTTGGCAGTTTTCGGAGCGTTTGTTATGGCAATAGGATGGATCGTCCGAGGATTTCTCGGCATTCCACGGGGCATGGATAAGCGCCCAGATTTATGAATGATGAAAAAGAACGGTTAATCACCGCGCAATGGATACTTGAGCGTCAGTTACATTGGATTGCTGCTGCTGAAGTTAAAATAGCTGTGATAGTAGCAGTGGATACAGCAATTCTCGGAAGCTTGGGAAGTATGCTGGGATCAGACAGCCCAAAAACTGCATGGATGGTTCTATTCGCTTCGTTTACACTTTTTAGCATATTTTGCGCAATAATATGTGCTGCGAAAACAGTCATTCCTAGACTTGGCGGGCCTGACTCATCACTTATTTTCTTCGGAAAAATCCAAGCTCAAGATATCGATGACTATGGAGCCAAAGTCCGCTCCATCTCAGATCAAGACTTATTAAAAGACTTCACAGACCAGATACATAGAAATTCAGAAATAGCCCTTGCCAAACATGTTTGGGTGAAAAATGCTCTTTATTGGTCGCTTATTGCTGTATTCCCTTGGGCTGGTTTCATTGTTATGGTATTGAAATAAAGGTTACAGCATGTCATTAAAAGATGATTTGATACTTAAAGTTGCTGAATTCGTTAATACTGAATGGACTGTAACAGATGGATATAGTGTTCCAGGTGAAGGCGATCTAACATTTAGTAATTCTGCAAAAAAAATAGAAATATGTGTACTTTATGCAGATATTCATAAATCAACCGAGATGGTTGACTCGCTTGAGGCGACCCGGGCAGCAGAGTATTACAAAACCTTTCTACATTGCGCAGCTAAGATAATAAATCATAATGGTGGTGATATTAGTGCTTACGATGGTGATCGCATAATGGCAGTTTTTACAGGTGACGACAAAGAAGAATGCGCAGTTAATACAGCATTCAATATAAATAGCACTGTAAAACATATCATTAATCCCAAGTTTTTAGCTTTTTATGGGCTCAATCATCGCACTATCAAGCATACCGTTGGAATTGATTGTGGTGAGGTGTTAGTAGCAAAAATTGGAATCAGGACTTACAGCGATTTAGTTTGGGTTGGTTCTCCAAGTAATTATGCGGCAAAATTAAACAGTTTCGATGGCCTTAATATAGAGTATCCAACAAGAATCACACCCGATATTTTTAACAAGCTTCCAGATAGGCTGCTATATTATCCAGATGGTACAAGTGCTTGGGAAGGCCTTTACGGTAATGGTAGTGCGAAATCACATTACCGCTCAAAATCGTGGATTGATTTAACCTAATATTTTTAGGTTTTCCATAACCCTAGAGCCCCCTACTCAAGCGGTTGTGGTAAACCTATCGTGATAGCATGTTGAGCTCTGATAAAAAGCCCAAAATTACGAAGCTGAAACTAGAAAAATGGAACGCGATCACACCGCCCACACAGTGAAAAACACCTTTCCACAGGCTCGAATTTTTCTTACCCATCGTCATGTCGTGGAACACATACACGCCGCGCACGAATGAAAAAACTCCCCAAAATTGCAAAAAGCTTAGGATTACTGACATCGCTGAATCCCATTTTTTCGACAGATCGCTATCTAAACCGCCGCTTAGTGAAAATGGGTTGGCACCAGGCACGCTGTAAAGCGACGTAACCGCATCATCCCCGAAAACTGTGTCGAGCCAATCAAGCATAAAAACGTCGACGTTAGTGAGTATTGCGCCGATGCACATGGCAACGAGGAGCGCGTATGGGGAGTGCTCGGCGCTTTCGCCAACTTCGCCATATTTTTTTAGCTTGAAAATTGCGCCAAGAATTATCCAAACGCCGCCACAATACGCCACCACTTTACATAGTGTAATTAGAGGCCAAAATTGTCCGTATTCAGTCATTTATAAAGCCCTCCTTGTTTTTTTGGTTGGCAGATCGCAAGCAGCATCAGAAATTATCGAACGTGCAATTGCATTTCTCCATGCCTCATTTTCATCCTCTTTATCAAGCTTGTTGACCCAAAATTCGTTGTCTTTGCCTTCAGCGAGTCTAAAACCTCGCGCAGATTGAGCGGTGGTTGGAATGAATTCGTTACGATTAATATACGCACATCTGACGTATGGATACTTGCTGTTTAAACCGCGCTCAATCTGCGCATTCGTCAAAACGTTTTGTGTGGTTCTTACGAATGTTTCAGTAACGTTTAACTCATTCTCATCAGTCAATGCACGCTCTATTTGACTCATAGTCAGCGTCAAATCATATTTTTGTAGAAAAACTAGGCGCACCTCAGAGCTCTGATCAGTCAATCCGCGCTCGATTTGAGCTGCCGAAAGGTTTTGACAACAATCTGCGAATAAAACGCGCACATTATCAAACCGATCAGTCAATCCGCGCTCGATTTCAGCTGGAGAAAGTAAACCTTGTATGACTCGATCAAAGTCTGCAAGCGGCGTCTCGCTCATCATGCTCTCTCGTCTGCATTTTTGATTTTGACCAAGTAACCGCCGCCAGCTGCTAGTAATATCGCTAGGAGATGGGTTGGCTGCGATTGTATGGCTGCTGACAATGCACATAAAAAAGCGAATGCAAGCATGAAAATCGCAATCAACTGCACTAGTTTTTGATTCTTGATGCGTTGATCGTATTGCAGCTGATCCTCTCTGAGGTCTTGAAGATGTTCAATTTCGTGCGTTAATAAATCGGCTTCTGCTGCTGTGTAGTAGTTGCGGTCTTTACGTGCTGGTACTTTAATCATTTTATTGCTCCTGTAGTCGTTAAAAAGGGTGGGTTACATTTCGTCTTCGTCTTCGCGCTCGGCGTGCCGAATGCCCGCTAAACGCTTGTTTTCGGCCTCTGAGTCGCTTTGCTTGGCTTTTGAGGTATGAGTGTCTTTTTTGCTACGCTCGGCGTCTACGCGTGCCTGTGTAGCTGCGCCTGCGGTGCTAGCGTCTGGTGCGTGAGTTTGTTTTGCTGAGCTAGATTTTTGCTGTGATTTGCTAGCATCGTTTTTGCTCAGCTGTGATTCGTTTTCAAACGACTTACTGATAGCGTTGTAGCTGAAGTCTTTACCGACGGCGCTGCCTTTCCAGACTTGCTGAGTTGCTTCGATTTTGTAGCTGATGCCGCTAACAAAGCCAGTAGTTTTTGAGCGGTTTTCGATTAGCTCGATGCCTGATTTTTGCAAGTTGCTTTTAAAATCTGTGTAGCTCGATGAGCTTGACAGTGCACTTTTTATGTCTGAGCGAAGCTGTGACATTTTGCCGACTTTAGTTAGTTCAGTGTCTTTTGTGAGTATTGTCAGACCAGCTGCTTTTTCTGCTGCACGGGTTGCTTCGTGACTTCTGTATCTGATGTTCGAGTCACTGATGACTGAGTTATCGAGTTGCACACGCGAAGCAGTAAGGTGGACGTGGTCATGCTCACTGTCTGTATGACGCGTGACTACGAACTGTGCTTTCCCAAGATCAAAGCCAAGTTTTTTCATGTATGTGTCTACTGCTGCGCGCCACTGCTCATCTGTTGCGCGCTCTTTGTCTAACGAAAGTGAGATGTGAAATGTGTTGTTTTTCATGCTGCGCTGATCGCTCACTGCGCGCATTTCAGCACTCATGTCTGTTGCTGATTCTGAGTAGATATTGTTTTTATAAAGCACCTGCGCATTCTGCTTTTCAATATCATATTTAAGAGCGCCTGCTGCGCCTTTGTGCGTGCTTACTTTGCTGATCATGATAGGCTTACGATCTGCTTGCCGATTTTTTGCAGCTCTTGATTTAGCTTTTGCAGTTCAGCTACTGCGTCGAAGCTTTGCGAAGTGTTAGCGATTTTGGCTATCTGATTGAGATTTGTGCCGATTTTATTGAGTTCAATGAGCGCCTGAGAGTTGATGGCTGGCACTGTATAAATTGGCTGGTTGATGCAAATTCGTCTGATGAATTCGGGCTCTGAGATGTTTGCGGTTTCAGCTCTTGCTGCGAGCTTTTCGTATTCTGCTGGTGTGAAACCAGTTTTGATTTTGTAGCAACGACGCTCGGCAGCGGTGAGGCAAGGGCGGCCACCGCGACGCTTCTTATTTATCGAGTTTCTGACTGTATGCTCAACTTCTGTTGTGACGTTTTGTGCTTCCATTTTTATTGCTCCTTGTTGTTAATAAAAAAACCTAATCCAAACGAAGTGCAGGTTAGGCAAGCCCACAAGCGAAGCGCTGTGGGGTTGTCAGGCCGAGTTCACTCGGCCTGACAACACAGCTTGCCTTTTAAGATTTATAGGCACCCCGAACTCATTGCGTGTTTTCATGTTGATATTTCACTGGCTTTCTAGTGCGTCTTTTTGCTGCATGACTGACTATTGCTGTATCTGAATTTTGGGTTATCGGTGCCTGTAAATCATCTGCTTTTAGTGCTATTTCTAGTAACAGTGATGGTGCTCCCATTGCTTCCGCGACTACATGAATTGCGGTATTTTCTGCTGCTTCGCCGACTAATTCCTGCGCAACATCTTCTTTTTTTTGATCAGTTTCAAGTGGTTTTAGAGGCTCGCTAACTTGAAGTATTTGCAGCATTTCCTCATTCAAGCTGTCCGTTGCCTCGACTGCATGCGCAGTCTCAATAGGCTCAGTTTGCTGTTGTTCCAGCTCGACATTAGCAGCGACTGCACGCGTCGCTTCTGGCGCAACATCATCGCTAGAATGCTCTGATTTTGCCTTGGCTGGCGGTGTGGCTGGCCATGGCACGTGGGCAGGGCGTATATCAATGATTTTGGGGAAGTCAATTCTCAGTGCAAGTGCGTCTTTGCCAAGTCCCAAAAATAGCGATTCAATGTAGCCATTTTGCTTGCCGAACAGCTCAAGCTCAGAAGGTAATAAAACTGGCGTCATTGTCGGTTGCGAGTATGAGCTGCTTACATTGACTTGACCGCCGCCTTGGCCGCTCACGCTTTTAGTACGATATTGCACTTCGCGATCGCCGATTTGATCGCATACCCAACGTTGACTATCTGCGCCAACAACCTGTGGGAAAATTCTAAGACCGAAAAGCGCCGACCATTTTTGTAACTCTTCTTTATCGTAAATCTGCGATATTTGGGATGAGTCTTGAAAGCCAGCGAGGGTGTAAACGCCCTTGCTGCGCCCAATTTCATTGAGCTTGATGAACGACTCTAGTTTACGAAATTGCGGAATTTCGTCTAAGATCCAACCCAAGCTGCGCGTTTTAGACTCTGGAAATTCAAGCGAAGCGATGTGATTTGTTGAATAGCTAATGATTGCGCGGCTGATTGCTGCGCCTAGCGCAGCATCGCGCTGATTCATCTGCACGATGATTCTTCTATTTTTCGTGTTATCGTCGTCAAGCCAGTCGCGGAAACTGAAACGCTTTTTACTGTCAATTTTTGACCAGGTGTAAGCAAGTCGTGTGATTGTCGATGTGAAAGCCTTCAAGTTTTTTTCCATGCTTTGTGATGTCTTAGATTCGGGGTCTGCGAAGGTGGCCGCAGGTGGGTAGTCTTGTAATAAAAGCTTATGTAAATCAGACATTTCTAAGCATAAGCAATCGCTAAGCTCACTCCATGACCAGTCTTTACCGTGCGTTTTTTGTAAATGCACGATGATTCCGACTAAAATTAGTCTCGCAGCGTTAGACCAAAGCGGATCTGAGCTTTCTGCAACCAAGCCCTCGGCGAACGCTGCGGCATCTGGCTCATCTAACAGATCAAAGCCTAGCCACCAATGCCTGCTGCGGGCGTCTGTGCTTGAGATTATGTATAAGCCGGCACTCATAGGCACCCAACGCGAATAATCGCCTTTAACAGGGTCAAAAATGACGAGCTTGTGATTTAATTCGATTAGTTTTAGAAGTAGCTGATTGATGAAAACAGTTTTACCGCCTCCCTGCGCACCACAGACCAAAAGCGACTTCAAGAGCTGGTCGCGGCTAATCGGCAAGTCTTTTAATATTTCAACGCCGTATGCGCTTTGCTTAAGCATTTTCTTGCATGCTAGCTCAGCTCTGCGCCGTGCTTCTTCGCCACGCCAAAGCTGGCGCCCTCTGACATGAATAATTGGGTCTATTAATCTGCCAAAAAATAACCAGCAGCCATAAACCGCGCCCAGCACAGCGGCGGCGGGTAGGGTGAAAGTTGGGATTGATTTGTACCAAAACTGTTGCGCAAACGGTAGATAGTTGGCTGTATCAACGATCAGCGCTTGTGCATGAAAAAAGAAGCTCTGCGGGAAAAGCGGCAGGGCGTCAACGACTTGCGCGCTCAAATACAGACTAGCACTGCCAAAAATGACCATCGTCGCGGCGGTGCCGCCGTAGTTGCGATAGGGCTTGAGTGTACGCAAATCGGAGCGGTTGATCATTGCTTATCCATTTCAGCCATTTTGTCTAAAATGAATTCCTCAAGCGCTCGACGAGATGGTGAGATTGGCGGTGCTTTACAAAAGTGAAGCAGGTAAGCATCCAGCGCAGCATTAGTGCCCATGGCATCTAATTGCACTTCCCACTTGTCGCTCATATCCTTCAATACTTCCATTTTTATTAACATTTTTTTATATCCTTTACTTTTGCAATTAATCGATTAATAAAATTAGTCTTGCCGCCACTTTTTTTTGATAAAAGCATACCTCTTCGTATTGTCAACACTGATTTTCCTGCGTTTGTGCTTTCATCAAATTCAATATTTGACTCAGCCATTTTTTTCCAGAACTCATCCATTTTTCTGCTCCCTTATTTATTGATCAATTTTTAAGCGATGCGAACCTTAGAATCGCCATCTATTACGTATAAATGCACGTCTGACAAACCATACTGCCCCCCCGGGACCGCCTTTAACTCGATAGTAGTTATTTTTACCCGCCTCGATGAAAACGGGGAAAGTTTCCCCATGCGGGGTTTGATGGTAATACTCGCTAGATTTTTTAATACTCGCGTAGAGTTTGTTCATTTTTCTTGCTCCTTTTCTAATTAGTTACTGTGTAATTGGGTGCATTAATATAATCTCACAATTCAAATCACATGTCAAGCATAAGTTATTGATTTAATAGAGTAAAATACTATTTATAAAGTGTATTTTTGAGGCGCTGTAAGGGGTTGTTTGCAGTTTGCATTGACTTTTTTGCACATTATATTTTTTTAAAAATATGCTATTGGGTAACCATTTTTCTTACTGGTTTAACCATGCTGATAATTTAGTTACCCGAATGACATGGGGCTCTGCCCCAAACCCCGCGCCTATGTAGACGGCGGGTCTTATCGACAAGCCTTGCATCGACATGCGTCTCGCAAAACTTCTCGAAGTCGCTACGCCATGAGTTGGGTTTTGTTTACAAAAAGACCGAGCCGCATACGCGAGTGTCTGCTATCAGTAATAAGCCCTTGACCTTAGCCTTGCGCGTGCGCAGGGCGTGGATGGGATGTAACACCATCCCGACTGGTAGCGCGCACCTTAGGTGCGCTGGTTAGCGCGACGTTCAAGAAAAAGCCCGCGCTTGCGGGCTATGGTAAGCAGGGCTATTTAAAATGGTTATCTATTACTTACCGTTTTCCGGTAATTGAGTTAAGCGGCTTTCAATGCTTGAATGAGAGCATTTTCAATTAATTGGTCTGTTAATAGGCCAGCACGTGTGGCGGTCTTCATTATCATGGCGGCAGCCTTCTTACGTTCATTTTGCCGATCCCTATAAAAGTCCAGCGATCTTACATTTGATACCCTTGCGACTGGTTTTTTATATGCGATACGATTTGTTAGCCAATATCTGTTTGAGTTGTAAGCTTTAAATTTCTTAATGACGTACCCAAGGGTAACAAGCTTGTTACAGCTGTCCACAGCTGCGGTGGAGCCGCACCCAATAGATTCAGCAATAAACTTATAAGAAGGCCAGGCATAGCCTTTAAAGTTACTCAATCTACCAAGCTCTGCATAGACTAGTTTATCGGTACTTGTTAGTCGTTTATCTTTTTTTACGAAGTCGGGCAAGATTGAAAAGGTGGTGCCATGTGTGGATATAAGTTGTTTAATGATTTGATCAAGATTTGATGACATGAAAAAGCCCGCCTTCCGCTTTTTCACACTGCAATGTGAATTGACGAAAGGCGGGCGGGTGACACAGTTATGAATTTTTGCAGAAATTCAGTGGCCGCTTGCCTACTTAGATTTAATGCTTATTATAGCAAAGTTGATGTGCGCTGTCAAGATTTATCGTTAATAATCAATGACTTGCTGGTATAATATTGATGAATGTCAATATAAACTACGATTTGAGCCTTATATTACAAGCTATCCGCTCTTGCCTTAAGTGCCGAAATATCAGGCTGCCAGCCGCAATATTTTATCCAATTCATCAGCTTCACGCATTTTTCATTCATGTGCTCGACTGAAAAACTGTTGCGCGCGTAAACGGCATTATGTACGCCGCCACCGCTGCTGTGGCCAACATATTCGCAACGCTCATCAAATCCTACGCCGTTTTGTTTCAAGCAATCGACGACGGTTGAGCGGAATGAATGAAACACTTTTTTATCACTATCAATGCCGACTTTTCGCTTGAACTCAGTGAAAAATTTTGATGCTTTTTTTGCTGGCAAACTGATCAAAAAGGTGCGTCCACGCTTCTTTTGTCTCTCAACAAAGTCCAGCAGGCCGATTTCAATGAGGTCTTGATGAATTGGTATTTTCCTCAGACTGGCCTTGTTTTTGTTGATCGTTTTGAAGTTTAGGATGTGAGTATTATTAGTATGTTCAAAAAAGCTAAGCTCAATGGTTGATATTTGCCCGATCCTTGCGCCAGTGTATAGCCCGAGCACTACTAGCCAAAAACGCGAACTATGCAGGGTAGGGGCTTCGTCAAAAATGGCTTTAAGATCAGTGGCTGAAAAATAATCATAGTGCTCGTTCTCTGCATCTATAGACAGCGTGAGCGGTGCTTTTGCGTACCTGCGTTTACGATCAGCACAAAACTCTATGAACCCGCGAACAAAGCTCAATTCGCGCTTCACCGTTGCACGGGCGACTTGTTCAAGCCTTACATTTAGCCACTTATCTTCGATTTCATCTTCAAGATCGCTTGCCCCGATGTTGAAGTTTGCCCCGAGTTTTTGACTTAAAACAGCAAGCGTGCTGCGCGTCATATTTTTGGTTTTGTCAGCGATTGTAGATTTCTCAAGGTGAGGGTAATACTCAGCTAAAGCTTCGCCCAAGGTAATAGTGTGGCGGTTCTGAATGACGCTCTGATAGCTATCATTAGCTTGAACGTGGCTGGTTGCAATAACTTTTACAGCTTCAAGCGCACTTGCGCGATCTGCGTCGTTGTCTTCTGTTTTTATTGTGATTTCGCCAGTTATTGCATTAGTCGTTAACGACCAATCTTTGATTTTGTTCGGATTTATTGTCATGCACGCGAGTGTAGCATGTGCAATTGCCGCAGCCAATTTCGCTGTTGCTAAGTCTTTTGTTTTGAGTGAAATTCTGCGATTAATGCCGTCACGCTGTAAGCGTAGGTGATAGTAGCCGCTTGGGGCAATTTCGAGGTTTTTGATTTTTGTCATTAGTAAATGAATCAGTCTCGAAATCAGTCCCGATTTCTGATATTTACTAACTATTTGTGCCTAAGTCCTTGATTTATAAGGATATTTTGGCGTCCCCACGGGGATTCGACACTCGATATAAATATATTTGGTAATGTTATATTTAATGCGGGTTGCAGGCCATTCTCTTATAAAAAAATCTTTCAATAAGTGCCACTAATCAGTGTCATTCTTCCTAGGTTAATTAATTAAAATAAAAATGTAAATTTTCAGTCATTTATCACATGAATCCAATTTTCATCTTTTCAACTTTCGCCACAAAACCAAGGTCATTAACCAATATATGAGCCAGTTAGAAGAAGAGGACAGAATAAACGAAGAATACAGATTAAATCAAGAAGCTGCAGATAGGCTCTTATAATGACTTCAAATACACAAGAGAGGAACTAAAAGCAGATATATTTGATTACATCGAAGTGTTTTATAATAGGAAACGTCGGCACAGTCATCTCAATCAACTAAGCCCGATGGTGTTCGAACAGTTACAAAACGGAACTTGAAAAAATGTCTACAGAAACGGGTGAAGTCCCGTTGCAGATGAAATTAACAAACGCGAAAAAGCCAAGCGCGCTGAGTTAGAAATACTAAAACGTCAGCAGCGAATCTATTATGATCCATTTTGCTTTCACCCTTACGGGTTTTTCCATATGGTGGCTATTATGGGCACAGATTCAGCTCACGACATGGATGGGGCGCTGGTTTTGGTCGTTCTTGGGGGTGCTGGCAGTGCTATGTAAGATCTAGGCTATAATTCAGCCTAACATTTATTCAAATGGCTATTCTTAACACCACAGTTTTTGAGGGCAAGGTCAAAAGGCTATACGTTAAGAGTAATAGTATCCAAAGCTTTATTTAAGCTGATAAAGCCGTTTTTAATTCAAAATTTAGATCTGCAGCTTGTTCTGGTGTGAGTTTATTTTCACCAGCTAATAGTTTTCTTCCCGCCATATGATCTGCACTCGCGTTAATGCTATCGATTGCAGAGAGTTGCCCATTTTTAAAATAAAAATAAGAAAACTTGTTTTCTTTTAAGTGGCCACGGAGTGCAACCTGATCATAGTTTGAAGATAAGCCAACCATTTGTAATTTAACATCGTATTGATCAGACCAGAACCACGGTGCAGCAATAAAAGGCTTGTCACCGCCGATGATTGCTTCAGCACAGGCTTTTGCCATTTCAACCGCATTTTGCACAGACTCAAGCCGTAACATTGTGCCATCAGCTAGACGTTGCACACTACAATCCCCGATTGCAAAAATAGCAGGGTCACTTGTCCTGCCGCTTTGATCTGTGATAATTCCATGTTCACAATGCAAGCCCGCCTGCTCTGCCAATGCGGTATTCGGTAGAACCCCAATCCCTAATACCACGACATCTGCGGGTAACGTTTCACCCGTATGTAAACTAACCCCGATGATTTGTTCTTGTTCATTGGTTTGTAAATCCGTCACCTTGGTATTTAATAATAGTTGGCAGCCATGATCTTGATGTAGCTGCCTATAAAATTCAGACACTTCAGGTGAAATCACTCTGGCCATGAGGCGGTCGGCATATTCGACTACAGTCACTTGCTTACCTAGCCCGCGCGCCACAGCCGCCATTTCTAAACCAATAAACCCACCACCAATCACGACAAGATTTTGTGCATTTTCTAGAGCGGTTTGAATGGCTAAAGCATCATTCAATGTCCGCAGACTGTATAAACCCTTTGTTTTTGTAGTATTAAAAGGTAAAGCGCGTGGAAGTGCACCAGTAGCGAGAATTAAATACTCATAGCTAAGTTTTTCACCATTAGCCAAGGTGACAATTTTTTCATCAGGATTAATCGTTCTAACAGAACAATTGACTTTTAGCTCTATTTGCTTTTTTTCAAAAACGGTTTCTTGGCGAATAGTGAGTTGTGCTTGGTCTATTTTACCTAGCAAAAAATCTTTGCTTAAAGGTGGGCGGTGGTAAGGCAAATGCGGCTCATCGCTGCATAGCACAATTTCACCTTGGTAGTTTTTGCTGCGTAAGCTTTCTGCCACCTGTAGGCCACCCTGACCAGCGCCAACAATGACAACTCTTGCTGTCATTAACTTTGCGCCTCTGGAGTGCGAACAATGATGCCATCAAGCGCATTGCTTACTTTGATTTGACAGGCTAGACGACTATTTTGCGTGCGTTCTGCAACGACTTCATTCAGCATCCCTTCTTCTTGCGCTAAAGCGGCGGGAATCTTTTCAAGAAATTGATCATCCACATAAATATGACAGGTTGCGCAGCAACACGCTCCGCCACATTCAGCCTCAATTCCATCAACGCCGTTGCTCACTGCGGCCTGCATTAATGTCCAGCCTTCTTGCACATTCAGTTCGGTTTGCTCACCATCGTGCGCAATATAAACAACTTGTACCATTGGTTTCCCTTTTTAATAATTATTCACGAATAAAGACTAGTTTTTTCGGGCTACGAAAATTGGAAGAGGCTAGCCATTCCAGTTCATCATCCGCTTCGGCCTGACTGAAATGCGGAATTTCAGTTAAAAAGACTTCCATTGCCGCTTTCACAGCCAAGCGTGCGATTGCGTTGCCAAGACAAAGGTGGACACTGCCACCCAAGCCAAGATGCCCTTTCGCTTTGCGTAATACATCATATTCGTCAGGGTTTTCATATTTACGCGGGTCACGATTGCCTGCGCCGTAAGCTAAAATCACAAAGTCGCCTGCTTTCATCGTTTGGCCATGCAGTGTTACATCTTTAGTTAAACAGCGGCGAAAACGTTGTGCAGAAGTGTTAAAACGAAACGACTCTTCAATGGCATCTGGCAAAAGTGACATATCGGCAAGAATTTTTGCGCGTTGTTCAGGGTAGTTAGCCATATTTTTGGCAAACATTTTTAAAAAACCTGATAAAGACTCAATGCCCGCCATAATCAGTGTTGTGACGGTCAACTCCACTTGTATTAAATCTAATTTAACACCATTGACTTCTGCTGTAATTAACTGGCTGATTGCATCGTCGCCTAGATTTTTTGCACGTTCAGCAATCACATTACTCGCGTAGTCTTTTACCCATTGGAATGCTGCTAGGTGTTCAGGGCCTTTTTGTCTGGTTTTAATATCCGTTTGTACCATCATAAGTGCATTGGCACAGGCCTCTTCTTTGTTCGTATCAGGCAAACCTAATAAAGTTGCCAACACGTCAAACGTGATTTCTGATGAAAAATCTTTTGCAAAATCAAAGTGTTTTTTATTGCCGATATTATTGTCAATAATACGCTTAGTTGTTGCTTTAATTGGCTCTTCTAAATGTGTCAGGTTGCGTTTTGCAAACACAGATTGAATGACTGCGCGCAATTCATCATGTTTTGGCGGATCCATGCTTCCTAAGGTATTGCCTGCACGACCAGGAAACTCATCCACAAGATTGCCCTGCGCGGATGAGTAAGTTTGCCAATCGTTTAAAGCATTTACAATATCGTCATAGCGGGTTAACACCCACTTTTGCGCATCATCACTCCAAAAGCATGGCGCGTTTTCTTGAAGATCTTTATAGAATGGAAAAGGATTAGCATCAAACTCATTGCTATATAGTGGAAATTTTGACATCTTGGCCTCTTTAATTAGCAAACAATCACGGCTATGCGTGGGTATGAACGCATGACTTATTACTTAATTTATAAAAAATTGTAAGCTTTTAAAGAGCCTTATTAAATGTATAATCATCATCAAATATTGTACTATTCTTACATTTTAGAATTTAAGTAAAGCGTAATACTTATGAAATTACCCACGCGTTTAATCCCACTTTACTCACTGTATGGCGAAAATACAGCGATAGAAGACATTGAATTTGTTCATATTGAAGATATTGCCAGTCGCAGTAAATTGTACGATTGGGAAATTAGCGCACATACACATAATGCCTTATTTCAAATCATGCTCATTACAGAAGGCAGTGCTAATGCTGTTTTAGATAACGAAAATACCCAGCTGATTGCGCCTTGCTTAATTTTGATACCAGCGGGCACTGTGCATGGCTTTCACTTTGCGCCTGCAACGCAAGGTCGAATCATTAGCGTGGCATTGGGATTTTTAGAGCATAACTCTCGCGCGATGGATCAAGACTTTATGTTAGAGATGATTAATCAGACGATTGTTTTGCCTTATGTGCACTCAGATCTGCACTTTGAAGCGGTAAAAAAATTGATTGATCAAATTCTGTGCGAATTTGGTTATCCGCAAGTGGGCAGGGCGATTGTGTTTGATTCTTTATTACGGACACTATTGATTCATGTCTTGCGACATAAAAAAATTGAACAGATCAAGCAAACGACGCATAGTCATCAACGGACGATATTAAATCGATACCGTACTTTGATCGAAACTCACTACAAACAGCGTTGGACTGTTGCCGATTATGCGACTGAAATGTGTATGACTGAGAGTAAACTTAATCGGATTTGCAAAAGCTTTACCCAAAAATCCGCTTTTGAAGTTGTGCAAGATCGCATTTTATTAGAAGCGCAACGCTACTTGATTTATACCAATGCTTCGCTTGATGAGATCGCTTATGATTTAGGGCTTAATGATGCTGCTTATTTCTGTCGATACTTTAAAAAACGCACGGGTATAACGCCAAGAGCGTTTAAAAAATAGCATGACCAACTGTCAATGTGAACCCCTATTAGTCTTGATAAAAAAGCGCCATCTGGTGTTCGGGTAAATGAAACTTTGAGAAATATCTAAAAATAATTAGGGCCGATACCATGTAATCTAGCTTTGAATTTTCATTGACTAGTTATCGGCCCAGCTTATCAGGTCAGACTAATCCATCAGTAATCAAATTCAAATTAGCCTTGTAAAGCTGCTTTAATTAAAGAGCTGTATGACTGAGTAGCACGTCCAATCAGTTTGCTAAGCTGATGGCTGTCATTAAAAAGCCCACCCTTAGATGCCCCTATATCAGAATCTGCCAATAATGTTGCAAATGATTTTGGTAAACCCGCGCCCTCCAATGCGGCTGCAAACTCATCTTGCGGTAGGTTGACATAATGCACAGCCTTGCCCGATTGCTTTGCAATCTCATTTGCAAATTCTGTTAAGGTATAGCTCTCATCACCTGCAAGCTCAAAAGTCGTACCTGATACGATTGGGTTCAATAATACGGTTGCTGCCGCTGCGGCATAATCTTCTCGAGCAGCTGAAGAAATCTTGCCATCTCCCGCACTACCAATGAACGCATTATGTGCCAATGCAGCAGGAATACTGGCTGTATAGTTTTCTGTGTACCAGCCGTTGCGTAATATGACAAATGGCACACCAGAAGCTTTCAATACACGTTCCGTTTCTAAATACTCATGTGCTAAACCCAGTGGTGATGTGTCTGCCTTTAGCAAGCTGGTAAATGCAATAGCCTTAACCTCAGCTTGTTTTGCTGCCGCAATCACCGCACTATGCTGCGCAATTCTTTGGCCAATTTCATTAGATGAAATTAACAGTATCTTTTCAGCACCTTTAAAAGCTTGTTTTAATGACGCTGGGTCGTTGTAATCTGCTTGCCTAACCTGTATGCCAAGTTCAGCTAAATTTTTCGCTTTTTCTGGGTTACGTACCGCTGCGATGATTTCTGAAGCAGGGATTTTTTCTAATAAAAACTTAATGACAAGTTTACCTAATTGACCTGAAGCACCTGTAACAACAATCATTTTTATATCCTTAAATTAAATAGAAGTGATAATATAACGCTTTAGCTAACTTAAAGTAAGTACGCACAAAAAGGTAAGTATGAAAATAAATAAGGGTGTCGAAAAGTCCGCCGTGTTAATGCC
>JANNOS010000147.1:0-12560 GCA_031399315.1 Methylophilaceae bacterium
GGTGGCTGCAGAAAGCGCCTGCATCATGACTAAATCTACAATTGAAAGACGCAAGTCTTTATTAATACCAGCTTCTAAAACAAAAGATTGTAGCTGTAACAATCCCAACACCGTAACGAATGCCAGACACTGAACCAACACTGCCAATGTCGCTGGCTTTAATTGCTGTAATCTTTTAAACTTCAAAAACTGTCTTGGTTTAATTAAAGCCTCGCTTATCGAGCCATAACTAACATAGCGTTTAACCAAAAAACTCTTGTGCATGGCTTTATTCATCGGTCGCAACCTATGCAGTCATAGAAACCAATTTATAGCTCAATTCTTTGGCTTTTTTGGTTTTACCTGCACGTGATGGTACGTGACACAAATTACATACATAATTTTGGTTCAAATCATAGGTATTAACAATAAACTCACCTGAGCAGCAATTGCAACGTTTTAGTTTTAGCATTTTACTGTCTACAAAACGTATCAAAGTCCAAGCGCGCGTAAGTGATAACACAGGCTCTACTTCTGGATCTTGCTGTACCACTTGTTGCTGATACATGCTGTAAGCTTTGATGATGGCATCGATACCTTTTACATCTGCATAATCCACCATAAACTTGTAAATATTATAAAAAATTGATGAATGGATATTAGGTTGCCATGTCAAAAACCAGTCTGTTGAAAACGGTAACATGCCTTTTGGTGGAGAAACGCCTCTTAGCTCTTTATAAAGTTTAATTAAACGCTCACGCGATAAACTCGTTTGAGATTCAAGCAATTGCAACCTAGCTCCTAGATTAATCATTTTAATTGCTAGTTGAATTTGTTCTGATTCACTTACTACACTAATTTTTTTCATTGTCATCACCTTTTCTAATATCAATATCTACCGAAAACTTCAGTTACATTGCAGTAGCAAAACCACCTGAATTTTGGCCTGCCATTAAAACTGCAGTATGTAAGTGCGCCTGTGAACTATCTTTTGTATAGTTGGTTAGCATGCCTAAAATTGCGCTATCATCAAATCTGAAGCGTGCTAGCAACATATTTGTACTACAAATTTTTAGTAGTTGTAATGTACTTAACCCTTCTAGCAAATCAGCAATTTCTTTGCTAATGCCTAAACGGTAAATTGCTGTTGCTTTGTCTGAGCGAATTAACTGCTGCGCCAATAATAAGTAATTTAAATTTGCATCCTTAATTTCTGACATGAGTTCTGCTTCATTCATTTTATTTCCCCTATCGTTTCGACCCGTTGATAAAAAGTTCGTCTTTCGTGTTAGGCGTACTTTGAGCTCTTTATTCAAAATAAAATATTGGGGTTTGTCGGTTATTTTAGTAAGACAAGCGGACGCGCCCTTGTAGGTGTTTGTCTTACAAACACCTACAATGGGCTAGAATATCAATATATTTCAAACACTTAACTAAAAACAAGAATGATCTTGATTGAATTTAAGTGTGCTTAAAGCATATTAAAAAATAAATCTCATTTAAAAAATCCTAACAATTCATTAAAGTTATTCAAATTTTTGCCGTTATTTATTTGCTACAGTTAACACAAGATACATACAAAACAATATCGGCATCTCTATACATGTTTATCGGCAGCACTTTAGAAAACTTTAGAAAAAACTTCAAAATAATTGTAAAAAGATTAAAATAATTTATATCTAATTGTTTTTAAAACACTATTTTTTATTAAAAACGCTTAACTTCATGACGCTTTGGCCTAGATTCACAAAAATTCTTTAGGAAAGGCCAGTTTTCACCCTTTTATTCCCCAGATACAAGTGCACCAATTTATTAAATAATTGGCAACATGTAATAAAAAGAAGCAATAAATAGCTAGAAATACAATTTATTGCTAAAGAACTTAAATTTTGCAAGCACTTAGCTTTGAAAGCACTTAGGTTTTTAAAGTAATTGGCTTTGAACTATTTAGTAGATGGAGTTTAACTTAGGGAATCGTCATGGCAGAAGACAGCGATTTAGAAAAAACCGAACAGGCCTCGCCCAAGCGCTTAGAAAAAGCGCGTGAGCAAGGTGACGTCCCCCGCTCTCGTGAGCTGGCGACTTGTGCTGTGCTGTTTACTGCTGGCTTAAGCTTATTAATGATGGGTAGTCAACTTAATCAAGCGCTAAAAGATACTATTGCTACTGGTTTACAGTTTGAACGCGCGCTAGCTTTTGAACCCACCTTATTGTTAATGAAAATCTCTGGCATGATTTATTCGCTACTTTTGGCATTTTTGCCATTTGCACTGATATTAATAGCTGTAGCAATTGCCTCACCTATTCTCATCGGCGGCTGGGTTTTCAGTAATAAGGCTTTTCTACCGCAGTTTTCGCGCCTAAATCCGCTACAAGGTATTAGTAATTTAGTGTCTAAGAACTCTGCTGTTGAACTTGTCAAATCAATTGTTAAAGCATTATTAGTTGCCACTGTGGGGTATATGGTGATTTCACGCGATATGGAACCCATACTTTCCCTCTCTTTGATGCCTGTGGAATCTAGCATTTCGCAAGTTGGTCACATCATGCTGATGGGATTCATTTCTATTGTGAGCGTTTTAGTATTTATTGCTGCTATTGATGTGCCCTATCAGTTATACCACTATGCGAATAAACTAAAAATGACCAAAGAAGAAGTTCGCCAAGAGTCTAAAGAGTCTGAAGGCAATCCAGAAATTAAAGCCAGAATACGCCAACAGCAACGCGAAATGGCAAAACGCCGCATGATGTCAGAAATTCCCAAAGCAGATGTAGTGATTACAAACCCAACACATTACGCGGTAGCGATTAAATACCAAAACGAAGGTATGTCTGCACCTATCGTCATTGCTAAAGGCGCTGATTTAGTCGCTTTGAAGATTCGTGAAATCGCTGCAGAGAACAAAATAGTCACGATGGAAGCGCCTAAACTTGCGCGTGCTTTGTATGCGCATACCGAGTTAGGGCAGGAAATTCCTGAAGCTTTATATTCAGCTGTGGCCGAAGTGCTCGCTTATGTATTCCAAATGCGCATATTCAAAAAAGAAGGTGGCTTCCGCCCTGACGCACCTAAAACATTGCCAGTACCAGAAGCACTAGATCCACATAGCCTATTACCTGCAACAGGCGTAAATGATGCAGAGGTGTTCGCCTAATGAACACGCTAAACCTACCTGCTTGGATGAAACATTTAACTAATCGCTCAGTGGCGGCGCCACTCATTATTGTTTTGTTATTGGCAATGATGATATTGCCTCTGCCTGCAATTGTTTTAGATATGTTATTTAGCTTTAACATCGCGCTGTCTATTTTGGTATTGCTTATCGGTTTGCAAACTAAAAAGGCGCTCGACTTTATTGCATTCCCTACCATACTGCTTGTCACGACCATGTTGCGGTTATCTCTGAATGTAGCTTCTACCCGTGTGGTATTAACAGAAGGTCATGCAGGCCCAGATGCAGCAGGTAAAGTCATTGAAGCATTTGGGCACGTTTTAATTGGTGGAAACTACACAGTGGGTATCGTCGTTTTCGTTATCTTAACCATCATCAACTTTACTGTCGTTACCAAAGGTGCAGGCCGTATTGCTGAGGTAGGCGCACGCTTTACTTTAGACGCAATGCCTGGCAAACAAATGGCGATTGATGCAGATTTAAATGCTGGGTTAATTGGTGAGGACGAAGCGCGCCGCCGCCGTAGCGAAGTTGGTCAAGAGTCTGAGTTTTACGGCGCAATGGATGGCGCCAGTAAGTATGTACGTGGTGATGCAGTTGCTGGCATCATGATCATCATCATTAATATCGTCGGCGGCTTGATTGTCGGCATGGTGCAACACGACATGGCATTTGCAGATGCCGTCAAAAACTATACCCTACTTGCTATTGGTGATGGTCTTGTTGCACAAATACCTTCCCTCATTATTTCAGTCGCTGCTGGTGTGGTCGTTTCACGTGTGGCTAATAATGAAGATATTGGCGGTCAATTAATGACGCAGCTATTCTCTAACGCAAGAGTGATTTACATTACTGCTGGCATTATTGGCGGCATGGGTGCAATACCAGGTATGCCACACTTAGCATTTTTAATGCTGGCTGGCGTATTAGCGGGTATGGCATATTTTGTAAGTGAGCAGAAAAAAGTTGCAGAGGCCGAGCCTGTCGTTGAAGAAAAAATTGAACCCGTCACAGAGGCTGAAGAAGCCAGTTGGGATGACGTTACACCCGTTGATATTGTAGGGCTAGAAGTAGGTTATCGCCTGATTCCGCTTGTAGATAAAGCACAAGGCGGTGATTTGCTCAAACGCATTAAAGGCTTGCGCAAAAAATTTGCTCAGGAAGTTGGCTTTTTAGCACCTACTGTGCATATTCGCGACAACTTGGAACTTAAGCCTTCTAGCTATCGCATCACACTTAAGGGCGTAGAAATTGCCAGCGGTGAATCGCAATTTGGCCAATTCCTTGCAATTAATCCTGGTATGGTAACTGGCAGCTTGCCCGGGGCGATTACCTCAGACCCCGCATTTGGCCTACCTGCCGTTTGGGTAGATGCAGCCAAGCGTGACGAAGCGCAAAGCATGGGTTACACAGTAGTAGATGCGGGCACCGTCATTGCCACCCATTTAAATCATATCATTTCTATGCATGCGGCTGAGTTGTTAGGTCGCCAAGAAGTACAACAACTGCTTGACCACGTTGGCAAAGAATCGCCAAAGCTCATCGAAGACTTAATACCTAAGTTATTGTCACTTTCTGTTATTCAAAAAGTATTACAGAACTTGCTTGCAGAAGGCGTACATATACGTGATATGCGCAGCATTATTGAAACGCTTGCGGAATATGCTCCACAAACTCAAGATACTAACGAGCTTACAGCACTGGTGCGTGTACAGCTTGGTCGTGCCATTGTTCAGCAACTATTCCCGACTGGAAATGAAGTTTCTGTGATGTCGCTAGACAATGATTTAGAGCGGCTGCTCATGCAAGCTTTACAAAACAACAGTGCAACTGGCGCAGCAATCGAACCTGGTATCGCAGAAGCACTATCAAGACAAGCAGAATCGCTTTCTAAACAGCAAGAACAGATGGGCATGACGCCAGTGTTACTGGTACCTGCAGCTTTAAGAATAACGCTTTCTAAATTTTTACGTCGCGCGGTGCCACATTTACGTGTGTTATCACATGACGAATTACCCGATTCAAAAACCATACGTGTTACTAGCTTTATAGGAGGCTAATTATGAATATTCAACGATTTTATGGTAAGAACTCACGCGAGGCGCTTAACGCAGTGAAGAAAGCGCTTGGCGAAGATGCCATCATCCTTTCCAATCGCGCGGTGAATGGCGGCAATGAAATCATGGCTTTTAAAGAAGAAGACATGAACGCAATGATTACAAATCAAACATCACCAGTAACACAATTAACACAAGTAAATGCTGATACAGCTGCGATAAGTCTACTAGAACATGTTAACAACAAATTAGCACAAGAATTAAATACTGAAGTTGATAACGTTGATGAAGTTATGGAGATTGAAGCTACCGCAGGCAAAATTAAACAACAGACAACATCAGTCGACACAGTAAAAACCACAAAACAGGAAAGGTCAAAGAGAGCACCTGCAGCCTTAGAACTGCCCTCTGAAGAGTCGGATAATCAGCTTATCGCGCACAACAATATCGCAACCATGCTCAGCGAAATGCGTGAAATGCGGCGTTCGGTAGAAACGCAGCTCACGGCAATTTCGTGGAGCAATATGAGTGCAGAAAAATCAAAAATACTCAACAAACTGTTAGATGCTGGCTTTTGCGCAGCTATCTCTAGACAATTAGTCGAGAAACTACCTGAAAACTTAAACGACGTAGATTCTTTAAAGTGGATTAAAACCGTACTTGCTAAGAATCTAAATACATTAGAAAACGAGACCGAAGTGTTAGACCAAGGCGGTATTTTTGCCCTAATTGGCCCAACAGGCGTAGGCAAAACCACCACTGTTGCAAAATTAGCAGCGCGCTACGTCATGAAACATGGTACACAAGATTTAGGTATTATCACCACAGATGCATACAGGGTCGGGGGCTATGAACAACTTAGAATTTACGGAAAAATTCTTGGTGTCATGGTGCATGCAGTTAAAGATGAAGATGACCTTAAAATTGCACTTAAAGAATTACAAAATAAACATACCATTCTCATTGACACAGTAGGCGTAAGCCAGCGCGATCAAATGGTCGCAGAACAAATCAGTATGCTTTCCAATACGAATAGCGCAATTAAAAGATTGTTATGTATTAATGCAACCAGCACGGGCGAAACCCTTGCCGATGTTGTGAGAGCCTATAAAGGTAAAGATTTAGAAGGCTGCATTATTACTAAAGTTGATGAAGCAGCAACTATAGGCAACGCACTAGACACTATTATTAGAGAAAAATTAAAACTTTACTACACCACCGATGGGCAGCGTGTGCCAGAGGATATTCATTTAGCCAATAAACAACATCTGGTTGATGATGCCTTTAAAGAAGGCACCCGACGTCATGGTGCATTTCAATTTTCAACTGAAGAATTACCTTTTGTGATGGGTAATACGGTCAATTCTAACCATGTATCTCAATATTCGGGGATGAGCTATGCTTAACTATCAACACAGTAAAACACAAGAGAAACTAACGCAAAATGACCAGGCTGCTGGGCTTAGACGCATTATGTCTGCGCCAAAACCACGCGTTGTCTCGATACTTTCAACATCGCCGAATAATGATCACGCGCGTCTGATGGCTAATCTAGCCACTCCGATTGCCGATCAAGGAAGTGATGTATTAATTTTGCTTGCATCAGATGAATGCAACGCAAACATCTATGAAGTTGAGAATCTGCCTACACTATTAGATGTGATTAACGAAAAAACCTTGCTGCAGAGTGCGATTAAAAATACTGGCAATGGATTCTCAGTCGCTAAACTAATGCCTAGTCATCAAATTGAGTCACCATTAGATCTTATTTTAGGTCAGCAGCTTAACCATATTTTTTGCAAATTAGCGCAACAATATGAAATCGTTCTAGTCGATGCAGCAATAAACTCAGACGACTTATTGCCGCTACAAGCGCTTAATGAGGGCGAGATTATTATTAAACTCAACCGTCACACTGAATCCATTAAAGATTCATACACTCTGATTAAAAAAATATATCAGCAGCTTGGAAGTCGCTCGTTTGGCATTATCGTAGACAATGCTTCAGAAGAACAAGCCCGCGCAATATTCGGCAACATATCAGATGCAGCTAAACGTTTTCTGCAAACTGAGCTGGAGTATTTCGGTGCGATTCCGCCTGATGTACACCTTTCACGCGCAGCTAAACTTGGCCGTACTGTCATGGAGGCATTTCCATTAGCAAACGCATCATCTGCATTTAAGCTGATTGCTGAACGTTTAAATGGTAAACATGAGCACAAAATCAAACCCAAGCTTGCTTCGCTTATCTAACATACAAGACAGTTTAATTAAAAAAAGCTATAAAAAGGTGAATTATGTATACAGTTAACGGCAAAAATGATCAAAAAGAACTGATGCTGAAACAGCATGTTAGTTTGGTCAAAAAGCTTGCATATCAACTCAAGGCAAAGCTACCACCAAGTGTTGAGCTAGATGACTTGATACAAGCCGGCATGATGGGATTAATGGATGCTGTTAATCGCTATGAGGATATCCACGGTGCTCAATTTGAAACATATGCGGCACAACGCGTTCGTGGCTCCATGCTAGATGAGCTTCGCAATACAGATTGGCTACCCCGCAGCATGCGCAAATCGATGCGAGATATTGAACTAGCAATTAGTCAACTTGAGCAAGAATTTGGAAGGCCACCTAGCGAAAAAGAGATTGCAAAAAAACTCAATATCTCTATGGATGACTATTTCGATATGTTAGGGGATTGCAGTGGGCATCAACTGATTTATTACGAAGATTTTCATGAATCTGATAGTGGCGAGCATTTTCTCGACCGATTCAGTGGGGATGACAGTAACGACCCGCTTAAAGGCATGTTAGCGGGGGACTTCCGTGATGCCTTAATTGATGCGATTGACTCACTCCCAGAGCGAGAAAAAATACTCATGGGACTTTATTACGAACAAGAGCTCAACCTGAAAGAAATAGGCGTAGTGATGAATGTTTCAGAGTCTCGCGTAAGTCAATTACATAGTCAAGCCGTCGCAAGGCTGCGCGCAAGCTTAAAAGAGAAAGCATGGACTGGGGCAGTTTAGCCGGTATTGCCGTTGCTTTAATTGGCATTTTATTTGGGCAAGCTATCGAGGGCGGGCACGTAGGCTCGTTGCTACAACCTGCTGCTTTCATGATTGTCTTGTGCGGGACATTTGGTGCAGTACTGTTACAAACAAATGCTAAAAGCTTTATTGCTGGTGTTTTAATGGCGCGTCAGGTATTTATCACGCCTATCGACGATAGACAAGCCATTGCCAAACGTATCAACACATGGGCTGTGCATGCCCGTAAGGAAGGCATATTCAAGCTAGAAGTTTATCTAAGACAAGAAACTGAGCCTTTTATCAAGAAAGGTTTACAACTTATGGTAGATGGCACACCCCCTGACAAAATTAGAGAAATATGTGCAATTGATATGCATTTTTACGAAATCCAACAGCGCGATGCCGCCAAGGTATGGAGTGCTGCAGGCGGCTACGCACCAACTATCGGCATTTTAGGGGCTGTACTTGGCTTAATTCACGTCATGGAAAATTTATCAGATCCAAGTAGGTTAGGTGGTGGTATCGCAGTGGCTTTTGTAGCAACAATCTATGGGGTAGGTTTAGCAAATTTAGTATTTTTACCAATCTCTAACAAACTAAAAACGCTAATCCAACATGAACAGATGCGCCGTGAAATGCTGCTAAATGCTTGGGTTTCAATGGCAAATGGGGATCATCCAAAAATTGTCGAAGAGCGTGTACAAGCTTACTTAAGGTAATCATTATGATCAGAAGAAACCCTATAGAAGAAGACGAAGAAAATCCTGAACGTTGGATGGTTTCATACGCAGACTTCATCACGCTATTATTTGCATTTTTTGTTGTGATGTATTCAATTTCATCAGTTAACCAGAGTAAATATAGCGATCTCACCTCTTCAATTGGTACGGCATTCTCTGGCGTAAATCCATCAGATACCGAAGGCCAGATTAAAAATAACTCGGGGACCAAAAACAAAATAAAAGGCCAGCAAAGTTCACTTATTAAGCCTTTACCCTTATCGCATTTGTATCAAGAAAAATTGCGCCGTGAGCGTGAATCGATGACCAATATGGGCATTGATTTATCGAATACGCTCGCGCCGCTTATCAATGATGGGAAAGTCCGCGTATCTCAAAACAATCGTGGCATTCGTATTGATATTCATGACAGCTTATTATTTAGCCCTGGTTCAGCAGATCTTGCTACCGCTGCAACTGACATCATCAATGAAATTGCAATGATGCTCAAAGATAATCAACGCCAAATTCAAGTAGAAGGCCATACCGATAATATTGAAATTCATACGCCAACATTTTTTTCAAATTGGGAGCTTTCTGCAGTACGCGCCAGCACGGTAGTAAGGATGTTAAGCGGCGCTGGGATCAAAGACACGAGACTTAGCGCATTAGGCTTTGGTTCTGCCCAACCAGTGAGTGAGAATGACACTCTGCTTGGGCGCGCTAAAAATAGACGGGTTTCTATTATGATTTTATATGAATCGCAAAATCAAGAAGACAGTACACTAGAAATCACACCTAGCTAGAAATCGTGTATTAGTAATCTTGTCTAGGAAGTATCTTTAAAGCCGCATTAAACTCTTTTATCGGCACAGGTTTACCAAATAAATAACCTTGGTAGCGTTTGCAGCCATGGCTTAATAGAAGTTCTTTCTGTTGTTCTGTTTCCACACCCTCTGCAATCACATTTAAATATAAACTTTGCGCCATGGCGATAATAGTCCGCACAATTGATCGGTCATGGCTGTCTGTCACTATGTCGCGCACGAATGACTGATCGATTTTGAGCTGATACAAAGGCAGTTTTTTAAGATATTGTAAGGATGAATAACCAGTACCAAAATCATCTAATGAAAACTGCACACCAAGCTCACCTAAAGCCGACATGGATTGTATTGTTTCTTCAATATTGTCTAATAATAAACTTTCCGTCAACTCTAACTTTAACTGCATCGGGTCAATAGAATGTCGCTCGATTGCAGATTTAACCTGTGCCACAAAATCTGCTTGGCGAAATTGTTTTGCACTGACGTTAATAGAAAGCGTCAAGTCGCGCGTCAACGCATTTTTATGCCAAGCCTTAATTTGCGCACACGCCGCATCTAATACCCAATTTCCTATTGGTAAAATTAACCCTGTTTCTTCCGCTAGGGGGATAAATTGTGCGGGCGAAACCAAACCGCGCTCTGGGTGTACCCATCGAATGAGTGCCTCAGCACCCAACTTTTGCCCAGTGTTATCAACTTGAATTTGGTAATAAAGCGCAAATTGCTTTTTATCAATTGCTTTGCGCAGCTCGCGCTCTAGCGAGACTCTAGCTGTAATAGTAGTCTGCATCTGTGGGTTAAAAAAGCGCATGGTATTACGTCCTGCTTTTTTAGCCTGATACATTGCGATATCCGCTTGTTTTAACAACTCTTCCATTGTAATTGGTTGCTCACCAAATATAGAAATACCAATACTGGGCGTACTGTGATGTTCATGTTCGTCAAGCCAATATGGCTGGTTTAAGGCATCTATAATTTTTTTTGTGATTGTTTCTGTCTGCGCTGCGGTTTCTAAACCATCTCCACTCAAATCCTCTAACACCACAACGTATTCATCGCCACCAAGGCGCGCAACCGTGTCACCCACTCTCACACACAGCGTGAGGCGCTCAGCAACTTGTTGCAGTAATAAGTCACCAACGTCATGCCCCCGTGAGTCATTCAGCACTTTGAAATGATCCAGATCAAGGAAAAGCACTGCGCCTTGTCTCCCACTGCGCGCACTTGAAGCCAATGCTTGCTTGAGTCTATCCATCAGCAAGCGTCTATTGGGCAGGCGTGTCAGTGAATCAAAAAACGCAAGTTGCTGAATCTCATCAGCAGCTGCTTTAATGTAGCTAATATCGGTCACTGTACCAACGTAATTTGTAATAATGCCCTTGTCGGTTTTTACAGCTGTAATTGTCAACTTCTCTGGGAATAACTCTCCATTCTTACGTTTATTCCAGATCTCGCCCGACCATTGGCCTGAATTATTGATACTTTCCCACATCGCAGCAAAAAAAGCCGCGTCATGTCGACCCGATGCAAACATGTGTGGATTTTTACCGACTACTTCATCATCACTATAACCTGTAATTTTAGTGAAGGCCTTATTCACTTTTAATATGCTTTTTTCTGCATCAGTAATCATCAAGCCATCATTGGTTTCAAATGCAATAGCTGCAATACGTGATTCTGCCTCAGATTTTTTAATCGTCGTAATGTCTTCTAAAGTGATCCGTATTGATTGTCCATCAATCTCTTCTGCTTTGATACAATTCAAATTCCCATGGAAGGTATTGCCGTTATTGAGTCTAAATTTAATGTCAAAACTTAACTCCTCACCAACCTCCAACGCTTTTATGCTCTGATACATCCGCGACCAGCGTTGCTTATCATCTTCATCAATAAACTCAGCAATTCGTTTATCCATCAAGCTATGTCTATCCATGCCTAACATTGCGCATGCACGCCAATTAATCTGCGAAATTAAGCCATGTTTGTTAATTGTTAAGTAACCGATAGGCGCAAACTCGTACAAATCTTTAAATCTATCGAGTGTTAGTTCTAATTCTTCTCTGGTTTGCTGCAACGTTAATTGCGCATTGATACGTTCAGTAATATCGGTTTGCGTGCCAATCATACGTAAAGGCTTGCCAGCCGCATCTTTGCTTACCAGCATGCCTCGGCTCTGCATCCATCTATAATCGCCATCTTTAGATTTCAAACGGTATTCAACTATATAAGTATCTGCTCTACCTTCAAGATACGCATCTCCAGCCGCTAATACTCGCGCTTTATCATCTGGGTGAATGCGCTTTATCCACTCTTTACGTGAGGCAAGTCCCTCGTTCTCATCAAACCCTAACATCTCCTTCCAGCGCTTAGAATAATTGGCTTCTTGCGTCTGTACATTCACATCCCACACACCATCGCCTGAGCCTTCAATCGCAAATTTCCAGCGCTGTTGGCTTTCTGTCAATTCCTGTTCAATCAACTTTTGTTTAGTAATATCGGTAATGAAGCCATGCCAAAGCACTGAACCATCTGGCTCCCGCTCTGGAATTGAATTACCAAACAACCAACGCACTTCGCCATTATCATGCTTCACCCTAAACTCTTCACTCCACTGGGTTAAATCTTTTGTCGATATCTGAATGGAAGTCATAATATCGTCATAGTCTTCTGGATGCAGAAGCGCAAATACCTTCGATGCATTTTCACGGACCTCTTCAGGCCTAACGCCAAAAATTTTATGCATTGCCTCACTGGCGAAAGGAAAACAATA
>JANNOS010000167.1:0-11742 GCA_031399315.1 Methylophilaceae bacterium
GGTCACGGTCACGATGCTCCCCGGAGAGCGCTCCGAGCTCGCGGTCGCCATCCCGGGCCGCGAGGGGCCGTGGGGTGTGCTTCTCATCGTCGCGGGGCCGGAGGCCCTCGACTCGGAGGACCAGGTCGTTGCTGGCATGCTGGCCGACGCCATCGGCCCGATCGTCAGCCTGGCCCGCCGTGAGGAAGAAGTCGCCCACCTCATCCATCGCGCCGAGGCCTTGCGCCGGGTCGCCAGCGACATCGGCAGCCGGCTGGACCTGGACCGCATCCTGGCCGGTCTCGTGGACCACGCGATGGTGCTGTTCGAGGGCGACCGGGCGGCCGTCTTCCTGCGTCGGGCGGATGGGCTGGACACCGCGGAGGTGAGTCGTGGTCTGTCCCCGGCCTACCTGACGGCCGTGCGGGCGGTCCAGTCCCGGTCCCTGACCGCCGCCGCCATCGCCGCCCGTCGCCCGCTGTTCGCGGTCGACTATCGCAACGACCCTCGCGGGCTCGATGTCCGGGCGGCCGTCGTCCAGGAGGGCTACGACACGCTGTGCTGTGCCCCGTTGATGGACGGCACGGACCTGCTCGGGACACTCAACGTCTATCACGACCGGCCCCACATCTGGTTTTAGTTAATTGGGGAAGACCCTTGCGGTCTGCAGGGCATTAATTTTTAAGCTAAACGCATGTGCATTTCATTTTTTAATTATGGAATACCAAGCACCTTTAGGTATTCATCAAGCGTCAGGGTGAGTTGTTCTAGAGAGTTATTGATTTCATCCAAATGTGTGCTTGAATCAAGGTGCAGCTTTTCTAGTAAGGCTTTGTGTTTTTCAATCGCGTCTACGTGCGCATCGAATTTGGTGTTTTTTAATTCATGCTCAGCCATCGTTATATCTCCTTAAAAGATCTTCCTTTAATAAGTTTGTACTATAACGGTTTTACCGCGCCACAGCTTGCATTCAACCATTTACCGTTAATGTCTGCCTTTTCGTTCACTGGGTTGCCTTGCGCTTCTCCACTAAAATTAGTTTGCCCAGTAAAGGCTTCTGGGGTTGTAATGGTGCCCGCTGCCGTGCCGTTGCCTTTTAGGTCTGGGCTTGCACATACAAAATCTACTTTGTAGTTGCTGCCGCTACGGGTGGCGTTTTTAGAGGTGCAACCTAATCGCGCGTTATATAAATTAGGTAGCGTTTTTTGATTCGTCATTTCTTGTGTGATGCATGTTTGCGAGATTGCTGCACCGTTTTCAATTTGTGGCATTTCCAGCCCGTAATCTTTGGCCAAGTCTTTAATGCTCTGCATTTGGTCTGGTGGCAGGTGCGGTACTGCCCGCAATAAATCTGAGCTTGTAGTGATTTGCCATAATCCAGGCCGCATATTGGTCTCTGCCGCGTGTGCGGTGGCTGCTAATAATGGAGCGATTAAAGTTAAACCTATTAGAATTTTGCGCATTAAATCTCCTAGCAATGTGTGGTATGTGCAATTTTAGAGGCTATATGGTTAAGTTAAGTTCAGTAAAAATTAAGTTAAACCAAGTTAACTCTTCTCTACAGACCAATATACATGAGCTATGCTGGGCATAGAATATAAATAGTTTGATTTAACACGCAAAAAAATGGGCTTGTAACCGAAATTACAAACCCAAGGGGGGAGAAAAAAATCGCAATACATCACAACCAATACATCACAACGTATGTAACTTTGCATCACCGCCAGCAGATTTTGTCCGCACTTGGCTGTAAATGACTGTGTAGCGCAAGCTATCGAGTTAAGCTTGATGTGTTAATTATTACATCGGCATGCTTTAAACAATCTTTAGAGCAAGCGCATATTTATTCGCTATTTATGCTGCTTTAATTGCCTTTCCCCTTTTTAAAACCAAGCACTTAATCTAGCGGTGCTGTTAAAATGTGGTTATTAAAATCATATCGGCTAAAAATTAAACATGGATTTACACAGTTTTTTCGATCTATTTTTGCACTTAGATAAACATTTAGCGGCAATTACGGCCACTTGGGGAATCTGGATTTACGCGTTGTTATTTTTGATTATTTTTGTAGAAACTGGTGTGGTTGCCATGCCATTTTTGCCAGGTGACTCTTTGCTATTTGTTGCAGGCGCAATTGCCGCCGTTGGCAGCTTAAGCTTGCCAGTGTTAATGGTGCTGCTCTCAATAGCTGCTATTTCGGGCGATGTGCTCAATTATTCTATTGGCAGATGGACGGGCAATAAAGTCTTTGCTTGGGAAAATTCTCGATGGTTTAATAAAGATGCCTTTGATAAGGCGCATGCGTTTTACGAAAAACACGGACCAATTACGATTGTGGTTGGTCGGTTTATGCCTTTTATTCGCACGTTTACGCCGTTTGTGGCGGGCGTTGCGCAAATGACTTATCCAAGGTTTGCTTTTTATAACGTCATCGGCGGGCTGATTTGGGTGTGCGGCTTAACGGGCATTGGCTTTTTAGTGGGCAATCACCCTTGGGTTAAAGCTAATTTTTCACTGGTGGCACTTGCACTGATTATTGTGCCTAGCCTGCCAGCGATATGGGTGTTTTTAAAACACTTTATTCAGTCGCGCGAACGCGGCGAAACTTAATTAATCACTGTAAATTATTCTGGCTTTTTAAAAGCCAGAATATTAAATCTCTACGCCTTTAACTATATTAATAGTAAAGTGATTTTTTTTGTTAGCTGCGTTTAACATCGCAACTTCTTCAATTGCAACTTCATAGCTTAAGAATGCATATTCTAATTGGTTTTGTTTGTTAATTACTTGGTAGATAGTCATTTTATTACTCCTTAAATGTTTAATTTAATTTCTTACTACAATGACTATTGAGCATAAAGCAGACCAACTACGAATAATTATAAAATTACTGTTATATTTCAATAAGTTAAATGATATTTTAGAGAGATGTTAGGTGTGGATTTAAGCTGGATTTGTATGAATGTTCGACACCATTGTGTAAATTTAGACGGTGTAAATTTAGACATTTGTGCATATTCCAATAACGCGCGTCTCGTTTAAAAATATATAGGTAAAAATATAGGCAGAATTTATGTAGCAAAAACACGAAGATCGCGCACACTAGGTTACAAATAATCACCATAGTGGCTGATATAAGTTTATGATATTAGTTGCTAGTTGATGCTGGCAAATTAAGGAGAGATATCATGGCAAAAGGACAGCAACGCAAAAATAAAGAAACAAAAAAACCAAAGCAAGAGAAAAAACCAGCTTAAGCTACATGCATATAACGCGCTTTAAGTTTGGCGCTAAAAGCTAGCTAGTCATTATGCGAACTAATTAAGCGCTTTATAGGCTTTGTGGTATTTCAACTGGTTCTATAAAGAAGTAGTGATCCTCACGGCTTTCATTCAACATCTCTACTTCTTGCTGTGCGGTCTCCAAACTTTGAAAAGCATATAGCGAGTGGTTCTGCTCATCGATTACTTTATAAATCGTCATGTTGCGTTCCTTAAAGATAAGTTAAGAAATAAGTTAAGTAAAAACAACTTACCGCAATAGGTAATTAGCAATAAACAGGCCAAAAAAATGGAATTAAAATAGCAAAGCAAGCTTAAATTAGTATTCACGGCCTTATCAACTTTACTTAAAGTCAATTCTAGAAATTGTCCTAAAAATTTGCACCAATAGTGTGCGTTTATAGTGCAATCACTAATCCAATAAATCAATTAAGTACAATTTAATGCTTGTTCTTAAGCATTTAGTTTTGTCATGTGTGCATTAAACTAAACCCTAAATCAACCGTTATATAAGCATGTACGCGGCATTTGTTAAATAGCGATATGCAAGTTGGAACGGTAATTGCTTTATGTAACTTTAAGAGCACTTTATTTTTGAATAGCAATTTGGGTTTAATTCATTTTTTACTGATAGTTTTATTTTTTGCGAGGTTAATCAAGATTAGTATGTAATTAGGGGAACATCATGACAAGGCGCTACTTAACGGTATTTTCTTCGGCTTTATTTTATTTGTGTTCGGCAACATCTTTGTTGGCCATGCCAACGGATGAAATGGTGCATCAACTCAATACTCAAGTATTGCGTGTGCAGGTAGGCCTTGCAAATGGTGGCTACGGGCTAGGTTCTGCTGTGGTGATAGCAAAAGATCAAGTCGTTACCAATTGTCATGTGGTGGCTGATGCTAACAATATTGTTGTGGTTAACAACGGTGCGCCCCTTGCAGTGACTGCTATTAAACCAGATTGGCGTCATGATTTATGTATTCTAAAAGTAGAAAACCTAGATGCACCGATTGCAAAAATAGGCTCAAGCAAAAATCTTAAATACGAAGAGTCTGTCTTCACTATAGGCTACCCGCATTTTCAGGCAGTCCCTAGCAGCACTTACGGCGTCGTAAAAGGTCTTTACCCCATGGATGATAGCGTCATTATTCGCGCTACTAGCTCGTTTGGCGTAGGCGCTAGCGGCGGCGGTGTGTTTGATGATGCGGGTAATTTGGTGGGTATCATTACGCTTAAAAGCCCAGGTGGCAATTCTTATTATTACAATATGCCCGTTGAGTGGGTGCAAGCATTGATGAGCGCGCCAGAGCAAGCCGTTACTGCAAAAAGTGATAAACCATTTTGGGCATCATCTTATGACAAGTGGCCATATTTCATGCAAGTTGTGCATCCCTATTTAACTGAGGATTGGAGCGCGCTTATGCAAATTGCTAACAAGTGGACGCAAGCAGAACCTAATACAGCAGAGTCTTGGTTCTACTTGGCAACTGCAGAATATGCTGCAAAAGAGTTTGATAAGGCAGAAGCACATTTGCAAAAAGTAGTGGCGATGAACCATCAGCATAGCCATGCAATCTACTACTTGGGCTTAGTGGCTGAACAAACTGGTCAGCATGCTGTGGCTTTAGATAATGTTGCTTTGCTTGATACACTAGATGAAACAACAGCAACGCAACTTAAAGTTGCAATGGGCATGGCAGAACTGCCACATTAGAAGTAAAGCCTTAGGTGTTTAAGCTTAAGTTTTCCGAGCTTATTCAGGCAGGAACTTACACAATTCGCTTTACTCATACAATAGGCTATGATGCTCATAGCCTATTTTGAGGAAGCAGGTATGCGTATGTTTGCTAGACTTTTAAAACTTTCTGGTATTTTACTCATGTTAACTGCGTCGCTTTCTAGTCTTGCTGGCGAATGTCCAGCGCTATTAAATCACCAATTTAAAACTCTGCAGGGTGAAAGCATTAACTTGTGCGATTATCGCGATAAGCCGATTCTGGTGGTAAATACAGCAAGCAAATGCGGCTTTACGCCACAGTTTGAAAAGCTAGAAGGCTTGTATAGTCGATATAAAGATAAGGGCTTGCTGGTGATTGGTTTCCCGTCTAATGATTTTCGCCAAGAGCTAAAAAGTGACTCTGAAATTGGCAGTTTTTGTAAGCTCACCTACGGCGTTAAGTTTCCGATGGTGTCAAAAGGCGCCGTTAGCGGCGTTAACGCAAACCCCTTCTATAAGCAACTGGCCGCCGCAAGCGGGCAACAGCCACAATGGAATTTTCATAAATATGTGATTTTACCAGGTGGAAAATCTGTACAGAGTTTTACTAGCCCTACCCAACCAGATGACCCTGCTATTATGAAGCTCATTGAGCCTAACCTTAAATGAAACGCTTATTGATATTTGGATTACCTATATTGGCAATCATTGCCATTGCCACGTATTGGTATGAAAACATGGCAACAGATGACTTGCCGCAACAAATATCAGCGCTAGAAAGAACAGGCGATGAATGCGATTTGATATCAGAAAAAGCTGCAATGCATTTGCCAGAAGCTTTGCCTTTTCAGAAGCTGGAAAAAGTCGCAAGAAAAGCACGCGTTTTAAATAATTGCATGCAAGACAGAGCATATATTGAGAACCCAGCGTGGGTTAAATATGCACAGCCCATCGCACAAAAAATTGCAGAAACTCAACATGTATCTTATGACGAAGCTTACGAAGAATTAAGACGCAAAGCGATGTACGCATTTAAGGCGTCACAAGTTGCGCCTGCGTATTGGGTGATAACTAAAACACCATCATGAGCTTAAATATTTAGATAGTACAAGTGTTTAGATAGTACGGGTTTCGCTTTTAATCACGTTGATGATGGCGGCGAAAATCATAATGTATTCCATCACGCTCAGCACAAACAAGCTTTGTTCGCGCACGCCCACGAGCAGATATAAAACCAGCGTCATGGCATTGATGAGAATGCTAATGAGAATAATTAGACCGATTAATTTATCTCTTAAGCAGAAAAGATAACATTGCGCCACAAAGCATAACCCAAATAGCGCACTGTAACTGATACTGCCTTCGTAGCTATAGTTTATAAGGCCTAACAAGGCGTACACACCAATAAGCATTGTGGCAGCTGGGATTTCGGTAGGCATGCCTTTGCCATCGTGTTTTAATCTTAACACTAAGCCAAAATGCTTAAAAAGTGCAGTGATAAATTTCATTTTAGTATTAGGTGTTTTTTATAGATACTTTGTAATAAATGCTAAGCTGCTTCTAACTCTTCTAGCTCTAATTTAGCAACATGGTAATAATGATATTGATCCCATAAGGTCAAATCCTGAGCACTATCTAACGCTTTGTTAAAGTCAACAAATTCACTATAAACTTGGTTTTGTTCATTAAGCACTTGATAAACTGTCATCGCACACCTCTTTATTAAACTAAGTAGCACTTAGTATTACATCGGCAGGTTTAAATCAAACTTGAGAGAAAAGACGTGATTATTGTGTTTTTCTAAAATTGGCCTTTTAAGTTAAGCTAATATGCGTGTTGCAACATTGATACAGTTCAATAAATACGCGGCTTTTGAAGAAACAGTTATATTGACGACGTATCATATTCGTGCGAGTATAAAAGACCTAGTAAGCACGATTTTAAATGTTTGCTAAGTTAAGTAGCTTGATAGCGTTTGTTCGATAAGGAGAACGGTACTTGAGCATGAAGACACAACTGTTAATAAAGAGGCTCAGCCTCTTGTGTTATATTAGCTTTGACACTTTGAGCTAGAATCTGGCTATGGCTGATTTGTCTGTTATTTATAGCAAAACCCCTAGAGGCTTACGCGCTCGTGCTTCTCTTATCGGTGGTTTGTCATCGCATCTAATGAAAGTGCTTTCGTTTATTGATGGCACATCAAAAGCCGAAGCTATTCTGCTTAAATTTGATCATCTGACTCCAGAAGCGTTATTGTCAGAGTTGGCGCAATTGGAGCAAGAAGGCTACATCAAGGCTTCTGGCAATACGCGCCCTAACGAAGAGTGGTCGCCAACAGTTCACTTTACACCAATGGTTGTTGAAGAATATCAAAGCGAAGAAGAGCTTGATGCGATTGCGCGCGCTAAAGCAGAAGCAGACGCCAAATTAGCTGCTGATCGTAAAGCGAATGCTGAAGCGGCGGCAAAGCGAGAGGCCGAGCGTGAAGCGGCAGAACAAGCAGCGGCGGAAGCTAGCGCAAAAGCCAAGGCTGAAGCGAAAGTGCAAGAGCGTCTTGAGGCAGAGCGCATTGCGCACGAAGCAGAAGAAGCCCGTTTAAAAGCTGAGGCAGAAGCGAAAGCAAAGGCTGAGGAAGCATCTAAAATTGAGCAAGCTAAATTAGAGGTTGCACGTATCGCTCAAGCAGAAGAGGTACGTTTAAAAGCTGAAGCTAGCGCAAAGGCCGAAAAAGAAGCTAAGGCCAAAGAAATAGCTAGACTAGAACAAGAAGAACGTCAGCGGGCAGCGCTTAAAGCGCACGAGGAAGAAGAGCAAGTGCAGGCAAAAGCAGAAGCAGAGGCTAAAGAAAATACGCGGCGAGAATTAGAGCGCATTGCTAAAGAGGCAGAGGAATCACAAAAAAAAGCCGAAGCCGAAGTCAAGGCAAGGATTGAGGAAGAGGCAAAGGCTAAATTAGAAGCTGCACGTGTTGCTCAAGCGGAAGAGGACGCGCGTATAGAAGCTGAAAATAGAGCAAAAGCCGCACAGGAAGCCAAGGCAAAAGAAAAAGAAAAAGCGCATCTTGAAATAGAGCGTGTTTTACGAGAAGCAGAACAAAAGCGAAAAAAATCTGCAAATAAAGCTAAAGAAGAGAAGCTGGAAGCCAAGCGAAAAGCTAAGGCAGAAGAAGATCGCATAAAGGCAGAGCGCAAGGCTAAAGAAGAAATCGGATTATTACGAACTACATTAGCCGCGGAAGAAAAAGCTAAAGAGGAAGTGAAAGAAAGCGCGCGCATTCAAATGGAGCGTATCGCACAAGAGGCAGAAGAAAAACGAATAAATAGCACAGAAAAGTCGCACAAAAAAGATGAAGATGAAGCCAAAATAGAAGCAGAGCGAATAAAAACAAGATTACAGGAAGAAGAAAATGAGAAAACCTTAGTCATTGAGAACACCCGTTTAGAGATGGCGCGTATTTCTAAGGAGGCCGATGCGTTACGCAAACCCGCTACAATTCTAAGATTGGTTAAAACCAACAAGGTGAAAGCAGAGGTAGCAATTACTGTAACAGAAGATGCTGAAAAGTTTGCCCTAGCAAAAATGGAAGAAAGGGCGCGCAAAGAAGCCGAACGCCTTGCCGAGGAAGCGGAAGAGCTGGCAGAGATAGAGGCTGAAGAAAAAGCGCAGAAAAAAGCTAAAAAATTCGCACATACACAAACTAAGCCAAATAAAAAAATTAATTTTGAAGAAACGAAGCAAGCTGAGATAGAAAGCCCAGTAATTCACGTTGCCAAAGAACCGGCTCAATTTAGGATACCTGCAAAAGCCATAAAACGTTGGGTATCAATGGCAAGCAAAATGGTGTTGGTTTACCTGCCGCTGGTGCTACTACTCATGATAGGCGTCATGCATTTCATTAATCTTAGTATGTTGGCTCCACCTATCGAAAAGCTAATTTCTAAAAGCGTTGAAGATGCAGTCGATATTCAGGAGATTCGTGTTGCGCTACTGCCAGAACCGCATTTGGTGTTGGGCAATATGACGATAGGCAAGGATCCAGGCACGAAAATTGAATCTGTTTATGTCGTACCTACACGCGCTAGTTTATTCGATGATGTGAAAGTGATGAAATCCGTCGTTATTGAAGGCATGCAAATAAATCAGGAAAACTTTAGACAGCAATTACAATGGATTAGAAGCGCAGGCAAGACCACACACTTGAAGATTGAAGATTTGCATATCAAAAACTTGGCAATAAAAGCTCGTGGTTTAGAGTTAGGGATTTTTGACGGAAAACTAGAACTTTCCGCAACGAGAGAGCTAGAGAGCATTGATTTAATTAGTAGCGACCATACGCTTAATGTGCAGATTTTACCGCTAGGCGGCACTAACAATATCACATTAAATGGCACAAACTGGGCGCTACCCACAAACCCTAAAATTGTGTTTAGTGTGCTTAAAGCAAGCGGCATATCCAGCCAAGATGGAATTAATTTTAGCAAAATTAATGGCGAATTGTATGGAGGCACTATTGTAGCCACAGCCCTTGTAGATTGGTCTAGCCAGTGGAATGTATCGGGGAATTTCGATTTGATGGGAGTAAGCGCTACACAAATGCTGACTGCTTTTAATAGCACGATTTTGGTTGAAGGCAAGTTAAAGCTGACTGGAAATTTTGCTAGCAGAACGGGTGAAGCCGCCAAGTTAATTAGTGCAGCGGAGATTAACGCGGATTTTGTGCTCAATGACGGCAGTCTTAACGGCATAGAGCTTACGCGCGCAGTACTTGCTCGCGGTGACCAATCATTAATGGGTGATGATACGCACTTCGATAAATTAGTGGGTAGCCTGCAAGTAAACAACAGTCTTTATCAATATAGAAAGCTTGTGCTGCAATCCCCACAATTTAATGCCAGTGGAAACTTCGATATCTCACCTAATCAGCAGCTTTCTGGCAAAATTAACGCTGATCTTACAGCGCAATCGCGTCGCTTGCGCGCTAATTTTAGCCTAGCGGGTAGCAGCAGTAATGTAAGAAGCCAGTAATAACAAATCCGTAATTTTGACTACGTTCTAGGACCAAGAAAATCTGCTTTGCCCAGTGGAACACCGTTATGGCGCAAAATATTGTAAGCAGTTGTCACGTGGAAATAGACATTGGGATTAACCCAAGCCAATAGATAATCTTGCCCAATAAATTTTAATTCCATTTTTCGTACAGTAATTGTAATTTCGCGAGTCTCAGAACCATCGAATTGTGCGGGTTTGATACTGTCAATGAATGTGAGCGTTTTAGTAATGCGCGCTTGTAGTTCTGCAAATGTGGTCTCAGTATCTTCATATTTAGGAATCTCTAAGCTTGCTAGCCTAGCAGCCGCACCTTTGCTCATGTCTGTGGCAATTTGCACTTGCCGAGTTAATGGATACATATCTGGGAAAAGTCGTGCGTTGAGGAACGCGCTATGCTCTATTCTGTTAGTTTCAGCATATTCCTCACCCCTTTTAAGGATGCTTGATAAGTTTTTTAACGCACGTTTGAGCGGTGGGATAGTGGCGTCGTACATCGTTAGCATGATTAGCCCCAAAAATTAAAAGCCCATCATACATCAAGCATGATGGGCTTAACTTGAATTTAAAACTACTCTTTAACTGCTGGTGGACCTTTAAAGCGCTTGCTTTCACCAAACACGAACCAAAATAGTGCCATGACTACTAACATAGCAATAGTGACATACAGTACTTTTTCATTTGGTGGTTGTATGCCCACAATAACTAGGAAACCACCACCAATTACGGCCAACACAGCAATAGGTTTAGACAATCCGCCTAAATCAAATGGACCTTTGTGCTTCCATGTTTTGCCTTCAGCCAAGATACCAGCTGCTACCGGCATAATATACGAGATATACAAAAACACTGCACAACCCACAGCCAATACACTAAACGCAGCGGCGTATAAAGTCGCGGCAATCGCCAAAATGGCAGAAACCCAAACAGCGGCAACAGGTGTTTTATAAGCTGAGCTAACGGTACGCAACGTCTTAGAAGCGGGCAAGCCGCCATCACGCGCAAAGGCATACATCATGCGCGAGGTGGAAGTTAAGCAAGCCAAACCACATAAGTAGTTGACTAAGAAAATACCCAAACCTAGTACAATTTGCAGCGCTGGTGGTAATGTTTTTAACAACTCAGCAAAAAAGCCAAAGCCTTGTTTAACGCCTGTAGCAACGTCTGGTAACACCAAAACAAAAGTACATATTAAGATGTAACCAAAAATGACGGAGTAAATCACAGAACTTACAATACCTTTAGGCACTGTTTTTGCTGCGTCGCGGGTTTCTTCTGACGTGTGTGCCGAAGCATCAAAGCCCGTAATGGTATAAACCGCAAGTAACAAGCCTAACAAGAACGGAAACACCATGCCTTCAGACGCTGGCCAAACGCTGCCTTCAGTACCCGTGTAGTTAGTAAAGGTAAACAAGCGTGAAAACTCTAAAGGCCCTTGATGATACGCTAGCAAAGACAAGACAAGCGCAATCGTGATGACAAAAATCAGGTAGCCAGAAACGTCAGTGATTTTGGTGGTAAATTTAGGAAAGCGATAAATGAGTATGGCTTGCGAAACGGTGAAGAGTGCGATGAAGAAAATTTGATGTGAGTAACCGAACCCAGATACATCAACGCCTAACAGTGGCAGTGCCAAACCCTTAAAGAAGAAGTCATATACGCCAAAGTTAACTGATGCCACCACAAAAATAAGCCCGAGTAAATTAAACCAAGCGG
>JANNOS010000002.1:0-7727 GCA_031399315.1 Methylophilaceae bacterium
AGTTACCACCAGTGAAATTGGTGATGTGACGGCTTTATCAAGACCATCATCACTCCATACGGTTTTCATGCTCATGGAGTCTTTGCCGACAGGAATGCTAATACCCAATGCTGGGCACAATTCCATACCAACAGCTTTCACCGTGGCGAATAGTGCAGCGTCTTCCCCTGCATGACCTGCTGGTGCCATCCAGTTGGCAGAAAGTTTTAAGTTGCTAATATCGTCGATTTGCGCGGCAGCAATGTTAGTAATGGCTTCGCCTATCGCCATGCGGCCAGAGGCGGGTGCGTTAATCAAGGCCAGCGGCGCGCGTTCGCCAATCGCAAATGCTTCGCCCACATTAGTTTCGAATCCTGCCAATGTAACGGCAACGTCACTCACGGGTACTTGCCAAGGCCCAACCATTTGGTCGCGTGCGATTAAGCCAGTGACCGTGCGGTCGCCAATCGTGATGAGGAATGTTTTATCTGCAACGCCTGGCAGTCTTAACACGCGGGCGACAGCGGCTTTAATATTAATTTTACTGGTATCAAAGGCACTTAATCTTTTAGTGACAGATTTTACGTCACGCGTCATTTTAGGCGGTTTACCAAGTAACACGGACAAATCCATATCGACTGGTTTGTTGTCAAAATAGCTGTCTGCTACGGTTAAGTGGCGTGCTTCAGTTGCCACGCCGATCACAGCAAATGGGCAGCGTTCGCGTGCGCAAATTTCTTTGAATAATGGTAAATTTTCTTGTGCCACTGCCATCACATAGCGCTCTTGCGCTTCGTTACTCCACAGCTCACGTGGGCTCATGCCAAGCTCTTCGTTGTGCACATCGCGCAACTGAAAGCTTGCGCCAATTTTTGCATCGTTTACAAGCTCTGGAAAAGCATTTGAAATGCCACCTGCACCTACATCGTGGATGCTTAAGATTGGGTTCTGGTCACCCAGTTGCCAGCAGCGATCAATCACTTCTTGTGCGCGGCGTTGTAACTCTGGGTTGCCACGCTGCACAGAATCAAAATCTAAATTTTCAGTATTCGCGCCAGTATCCATGCTGCTTGCTGCACTTCCACCCAGCCCTATCAGCATAGCTGGACCACCCAATTGAATGAGTGCGGCACCAGCTGGAATAGCATTTTTGTGAGAATGATTATCTGAAATATTGCCCACTCCACCAGCTAACATGATGGGTTTGTGATAACCGCGGACTTCGGTTTTACCATTAACATCAGGACTTTCTAATTCAAAGGTACGGAAGTAACCTGCGATATTTGGGCGACCAAACTCATTGTTATACGCGGCGCCACCTAATGGGCCGTCCGTCATAATCTGCAACGGGGTGGCGATACGACTTGGTTTGCCGTAGTCACTTTCCCATGGCTGGGTAAAATTTGGAATGTTTAAGTTGGAAACCGAAAACCCGGTTAAACCCGCTTTGGGCTTAGAGCCTATGCCTGTTGCACCTTCATCGCGAATCTCACCACCAGCCCCTGTCGCTGCCCCTGCAAAAGGCGAAATGGCAGTTGGGTGGTTATGCGTCTCCACCTTCATCAGGTAGTGCATATTGTCTTCTACAAAGCCATATTCGCCTTTATTGTTGGGGTGAAATCGCTTGGTTTTTTGCCCTGCAACGATGGAAGAATTATCAGAATAGGCCACCACAGTGCTACCTGGGTTGAGTTTGTGCGTATTGCGTATCATGCTAAACAGTGAGATTTCTTGCTGCACACCATCAATCACCCAATCCGCATTAAAAATTTTGTGGCGACAATGTTCAGAGTTGGCTTGTGCGAACATCATCAACTCAACATCCGTTGGGTTGCGACCAATTTGAGTAAAATTCTCAAGCAAGTAATCGACTTCATCGGGCGAAAGGGCTAAACCCATCTCGTTGTTAGCGGCGTTAAGTGCTGCGCTTCCACCATTAAGTATATCTACCGTATTAAGTGGTTTTGGGTCTGCATGGTGGTAGAGCTTTTCTGCATCCTGTAGCTGGCTCACTACGCTCTCTGTCATGCGGTCATGAATAGCCATTTTAAAAGCGGTTTTTTCTGCATCGCTCAAAGGTTTGCCGTTGCTGGTTGTAATGTAATAAGCAATGCCGCGTTCTAGCCGCAAAACAGACGCTAAGCCGCAGTTGTTGGCAATGTCTGTTGCGCGAGAAGCCCACGGTGAAATTGTACCAATGCGCGGAATTACCAAAAACAATTCACCGCTGGGCGATTCGGCTTCAGTTTTAGGGCCGTAGCTTAAAATTTGCGAAAGTACATCTTGTTCGCTCGCGCCCAACATTTCTTGGCTAAACGCAAAATGCACAAACTCGGTGTAAACATGTTGAATGTTAGTCGTACTTTTATTAAGTGCGCTAAGACGTAGCGTTGCATAAAGTTTATCGAGGCGAAATTCCGATAAGGCGGAACTGCCACGCAAAATTAAGAACGATGGGCTTATAGAGTGGGTGCTTGGCATGGGCGGATTATCAAAAATTGGCGATTAAAAATTAACTGTGTTTAAGTCACATTTTAACAGAAAGGCCAGATTAACTGAAAGCACTAGATTGGCTGAAAAACAGGTACAGAAAACAGGTACAGAAAATTATGTTCAGCAAGTCGTTCCAGATAAAACAAAGCCTGCAGAAGCAGGCTTTGTTGTTACGAATGTTTGATGCTTAAGTGCTTATTTTTTATCAGTAACGCCAGGTACATCAATTTTTGATTTTTCTTTCAGGCCTAGCATCATTTTTTCTAACTTACGTTGTTGTAATGTGCGCTCTAAACCGTCTTTTACTTTATCATAGCTTGGTACTTGTGTTGCGCGCGTATCGACCATTTTAATAACGTGCCAGCCAAATTGTGTTTGCACTGGCGCAGCTGTCAATTCACCTTTTTTCAAGTTTGTCACAGCATCGCTAAAAGGTTTAACCATGCCAGCAGCTGAGAACCAACCTAAATCACCACCTTTTTCTTTTGAGCCAGGATCAAGCGATTTTTCTTTAGCAATTTTAGCAAAATCACCACCTTTTTTAATTTGCGCGATGATATCCGTGGCTTCCGCCTCAGTTTTTACCAAAATATGACGCGCGCTGTATTCTTTTGTACCTAATTCTTTTTTATAATCCTCGTATGCAGCTTTGGTGTCAGCATCTGTTACAGGGTTTTTCTTCATAAAATCAGCTAAAAACGCATTTACGACTAATTTGCGTTGACCAATTTCAGTCGCAGTGACGATGTCAGCATTTTTATCGATACCTTGCTTTACCGCTTCTTGATAAGCCAGTTCAGAGCCTACCAGCTCGTTGATGACCGCATTTTTTAAGCCTTCACCTTTTTGGCCGCGTGCTTGCGCGTCTTTAATAATGAAGTCGACCCATGATTGCTTAATAGGTTTACCGTTTACGGTGGCTGCTGCATCGGCGGCATAGGCGGTTGGCGTCAATGTTAGAGCAGAAAAGGCTAATACTGTAAGGAAAATTTGGTTGATTTTCATAAGAAATCCTTAAGTTTATAAAATGAATTTATTTTAATTATGGGTTATGTGGCGTCATCAGGCGAAATTGCAAGTATGCTTATAGCATGAATTTGTTGTGGGATTAAGTCAGTCAGTAATTGGTAAACTAAGCGATGTCGCATTATCTGTGATTTTTGAGAAAATTGCGAGCTTACAATTTTCACCGTGAAATGTCCGCCACCACCATTACCTTTGTGGCCTGCATGTAGCGCGCTATCGTCTTGTATATCCAATTTAACGGGGTTAAGTGTGGCTAGCCTGGCTTTTATTGTTTCAGTGAGATGCATGCGAATGATTAAATGTTTAAGTGCTTATCTTGTCTGGATTAGGGTAGCGTTTTGCGAAAAGGTTTCACAATCACGTTTTTATATACGCCAGCGCTCACAAAAGGGTCCGCTTCGGCCCATTTTTTTGCAGCTTCTAAATCGCTAAACTCTGCCACAATCAAACTGCCGCTATAACCCGCAACGCCTGGGTCTACACTATCTATTGCTGGAAATGGTCCCGCTAAAATTAATCTGCCTTGGTTTTGTAACTCTGTTAGTCGTACCAAATGTTCAGGCCTAGTTTCTAAGCGCTTTTCAAGGCTATTTGGCGCATCTTCTGCAATGATTGCGTATAACATGTGTCGGGTTTTTTGATGGATTTCTAATTGTCTGGTTCTATAGAGTCTGGATCTATAAATTTAATTTGTTTGCTATAAAACCCGAACAGACTAAACATAAATATCAGCATCACGATAGGTACGCCAGGGAATTTAAAATAAATCCAATATTGAGGTAGTTTGTAAATAAAAAACAAGTTACCAAACCCAACTGCTGCAAAAAAGCCAGCCCAGGCAAAGTTTATAGCGCTCCAAGTATTGGTGGCGGTTTCGATTTGCTTTTGCATCATGAGTTGGATTAGATTTTTTTTATAAAAATAATTTGATACCAGCAAGGCAATAGCAAGTAACCAGTAAAAAATGCTGAATTTAAGCTTAATGAAAAAGGTATCATGTAAAAATAGTGTGATTGCGCCAAATGGGATGACCAATAGAAAAGTTATCAACACCATATTGCTGACTTTGCCATGTTTAAAGTATTCCCAAATGACTTGCAAGGTGACGAATACCATTAAAGCGATGGTGGCGGCGTAAATATCAAACAGTAGATAAAATACTAAAAATAATATCGCTGGGACTAAATCAAAAAATAATTTCATGCGCGCCTAAATGGAGTTCTGCTATCGGTAAAGGCTGTATTTTGCTATGATTTAGCTTGGATTGCAAAGGCAATTATTATTAAGACTTTTATTTTAAGACTTTGTATTTATACTTCGCTGTATTTAATTTAAACCTAAAGAACTAAACGAAACTCAACCATGGCTGCACAGTTCGATTTACATTGTCACTCTACTATTTCTGACGGCTTACTGTCGCCACAAGATTTAGTGGCGCATGCAGCCAAACGAGGTGTGAAAGTATTAGCGTTAACAGACCATGACGATTTGGGTGGGCTTCAAGCTGCAAGAGAAGCTGCGCTTGAGCATGGTATTCAATTTATCAATGGTGTGGAAATTTCAGTGACTTGGAAACGCCGTACGCTACATATCGTTGGATTGAAAGTAGATGCTAACAACGCAGCATTAAAAGCCGCGCTAGATGGTGTGCGTATTGGCCGTGATGAGCGCGCGCAAGAAATGGGTACAGATTTGACGCGCATCGGCATTCATGGCGCTTATGAAGGTGCAAAGGCTTTAGCAAAACAAAGTATTATTACACGCACGCATTTTGCGCGATTTTTGGTAGATAACGGCCACGCGAAAGACACCAAAAGTGTGTTTAAAAAATATCTAGTTAAAGGCAAACCCGGCTTTAAAGAGCATGAATGGATGGATTTAAAGTCTGCGGTAGACTTAATTAAGGGCGCAGGCGGTCAAGCGGTGATTGCCCACCCCGGGCGTTACGATTTAGGTACGATTAACATGCTGCTACTCATGCATGAGTTTCGTAGCTTAGGCGGCGCAGCGATTGAGGTGGTGACAGGTAGCCACACGCCGCCGCAATATCAGCAATTTGCAAAAATTGCGCATAAATTCAGCTTAAAGTCATCTCTCGGTTCCGATTATCACGGCACTGGCATTTCATATATGGAGATGGGTTGCATTCCTGATTTGCCCGAGGGTTGCGTACCAGTGTGGGATGATTGGCCAGAAGCGCAATCTATTCAATAGATGGCGCAGTACTTCGTGATTAATGCCGAAAATCCGCAAGCTAGGTTGATAAAGCAAGCAGTAGAAATTTTGCGCGATGGCGGTGTAATTGCTTACCCTACAGACTCAAGTTATGCACTGGGCTGCATGATGGGTTTTAAGGACGCACAAGATAAAATTCGCCAAATACGCGGACTTGGGGATAGTCATCTTTTTACCCTGATTTGCCGCAATTTGAGTGACCTTGCGATTTATGCGCAGGTGGGCAATAGTCAGTTTCGGTTGCTCAAGGCCAATACGCCAGGGGCTTATACATTTGTGCTCAAAGCCACCAAAGAAGTGCCGCGCCGTTTGCAGCATCCAAAACGTAGCGCGGTGGGTATTCGCGTGCCGAATCATGCTGTGGTACAGGCTTTATTAGATGAACTTGCCGAGCCGCTGTTGAGTATGACATTGCAACTGCCGAATGAAAATGAGCCGCTAAATGAAGCGTGGGAAATTCGTGATAGGCTAGAGCATCAAGTTGATTTAGTGATAGATTCTGCAATCCATCATGCGGGTTTGACCACTGTCATAGATCTCATGGAAGCCTCGCCGATATTGGTTCGCCAAGGTGCCGCGAGCGCAGTACCGTTTGGTTTATAAAATAGGCTAAAGAATAGGTTAAGGAATAGAAAAGTAATGGAACTTAACATCGTACAAAAAATAGCGATCTATGCGCTGCCGATTATATTCGCAATCACCGTGCACGAGGCGGCGCATGGCTATGCGGCTAAATATTTTGGTGATTTAACCGCTGAAAAATTAGGCAGAATTAGCTTAAACCCGCTTAAACATATCGACCCATTCGGTACGATTTTATTGCCAGCGCTCACGGTGATGTTAGGCGGCATTTTATTTGGCTGGGCAAAGCCAGTGCCAGTTAATTTTGGCAATTTGCGCAACCCTAAAAAAGATATGCTATGGGTCGCTGCAGCAGGCCCAGCTTCAAATTTAGTCATGGCAATTTTTTGGGCATTCGTGATTAAATTCTCTTCTGTTGCTGGGGCATATGCGCTGCCAATGGAGATGATGGGTAAAGCTGGCGTATCCATTAACATCGTGCTAATGGTGCTTAATTTGTTGCCGCTGCCACCGCTTGATGGTGGGCGCATTGCGGTAAGTTTGCTGCCGATTCACTTGGCGCGGCCGTTTTCACAAATCGAGCGTTATGGTTTCATTATTTTAATTGCACTGCTTTTTACGGGCGTGCTAAATAAAATTTTAGATCCATTTATCGCGTTTGCTTACCGCATCATTTTTAGTCTGGTGTAAATAAGTCGATGTAAATAAAGCTAGGTGTAAATAAGCCAGCCTGCTTGCTATAATAAACACAATTACATTAAGGTTTTTTAAGACATGGCAATCGAACGCGTTTTATCGGGCATGCGCCCAACGGGGAATTTACATCTAGGCCATTACAATGGCGTACTCAAAAATTGGATTAAGCTACAACACGAGCATGAATGCTTGTTTTTTGTGGCCGATTGGCATGCACTCACCACGCATTACGATACGCCGGAAATCATTGAGGAATCGGTGTGGGAGATGGTCATCGACTGGCTCGCAGCGGGCGTAGATCCTGCCAATGCCACTATTTTTATCCAATCACGCGTGCCAGAACATGCCGAACTATTTACGCTGCTTAGTATGATTACGCCGCTGAGCTGGCTAGAACGCGTGCCCACCTATAAAGACCAGCAAGAAAAGCTAGCTAGTAAAGATTTATCTACCTATGGCTTTTTAGGTTATCCACTACTGCAATCTGCGGATATTCTGATTTATAAAGCCACACAAGTGCCAGTGGGTGAGGACCAAGTTCCGCACATTGAATTCACCCGTGAAATTGCACGCCGCTTTAATCACATTTACGGTAAAGATGTTGGCTTTGAGGAAAAAGCCATTGCCGCTATTAAAAAACTCGGTAGCAAACGTGCGGCGGTGTACGAAGAAATGCGCAACGCCTATCAACAAAGCGGCGATGAAGAAGCGCTGGA
>JANNOS010000051.1:0-17611 GCA_031399315.1 Methylophilaceae bacterium
GATCAACGTCGATGGCAAGCGCCTCGCCGTAGCTGGCAACAGCGCGGGCGGCAACATAGCCGCCGTGGTTGCCTTGATGGCGAACGAGAAGGGCGCACCTGCACTGCGTTCGCAAGTATTGCTGTGTCCGGTGACGGATGCAAACTTCGACACGCCGTCGTACAAGCAGTTTGCCAACGGCTACTTCCTGACGAAGGACTTGATGGCGTGGTTCTGGGACAATTACACGACCGACGCCGAGGCACGCAAGCAGATCTACGCTTCGCCTCTGCAGGCAACGATCGAGCAGCTAAAAGGCTTGCCGCCGACGCTGATCCAGACAGCCGAATTCGATGTCCTGCGCGATGAAGCCGAAGCTTACGGCCGCAAGCTCGACGCCGCAGGCGTGCATGTGAAGTCTGTGCGTTACAACGGAATGATTCACGATTTTGGGCTGTTGAACGTTATCAGCCATCTGCCGGCGCCACGTAGCGCGATGGCGCAGGCGTCGCAAGAGCTCAATGCCAACCTGGGCAAGTAATTTCAAAGGCAAGGAACCCGTAGCTCATGGCAAATCAGTTTTGCGCTGGTGACCGTGATCGGAATCTTTAATTATGACTTTTTTGTTCATACTGTATATCCAACTGTGACTATTTACGTCATTATCGCCGATCTTCATACTGTCAGCATTAAAAAATTCAAGGAATCACAATGACGCTCTACAGACCTCCCACTGATCTTTTTTCGCCACTTACGATGGGTGCATTATCTCTGGCAAACCGAATTGTCATGGCACCGCTAACACGCAGTCGTATGGGACCTGATGGCATACCAAATGAAATGCACGCTCAGTATTATGCGCAACGAGCCAGCGCAGGCTTGACTATCAGTGAAGCGACCAATATTTCTGCCCAGGCGCGGGGATACGCGTTGACGCCGGGTATCTGGACAGAAGAGCAAGTAGCAGGCTGGAAGCTAGTAACAGATGCAGTACATGCCGCTGGTGGCCTTATTGTTTGCCAATTGTGGCACGTGGGACGCTTCTCACATGTGAATCTGCAGCCGGGTGGCGCAGCACCGGTAGCGCCTTCGGCGATTCGAGCAGAAGGGCAAACTTATACTGAAAATGGAATGCTGGAAGTCTCGATTCCGCGAGCACTGGATATATCCGAGATCCCCGGTATCATCCAACAATACCGACACGCCGCAGCATGCGCAAAACGCGCCGGCTTTGATGGTGTTGAAGTGCATTCCGCCAACAGCTATTTGTTGGATCAATTCTTGCGCGACTCGACCAACCAGCGTAACGACCAATATGGCGGTTCAATTGAAAATCGTAGCCGACTCACGCTTGAAGTGACGGCAGCAGTGGTCGAAGTCTGGGGCCACGACCGCGTCGGCATTCGTCTCTCTCCTGTGACGCCAGATGCGGGGAACACGCCTTTGGACAGCCAAGTAATGCAGACATATGGCTATTTGATAGAGCAACTGAATCGCTTCCAACTTGCATATATGCACTTTGTTGAGGGAGCCACGGCTACTTCGCGTTTCGTACCCGAGAACGTGGACCTTGATGCGTTACGCACACTGTTTAAAGGACCATACATAGGTAATAACAATTACGACCTTGAACTGGCTGTAAGTCGTCGTGCTGAAGGCAAGGTAGATGCCGTGGCTTTTGGTCGTCCGTTTATAGCAAATCCAGATTTAGTGCGCCGCTTACAGAAGGGCGATGAACTAGCCATTGCACCACGTGAAACTTATTATGGCAACGGCGCAAAGGGTTACACCGACTGGCCTGCGCTGGCTGAATAAGTTAACTGGTCAACTGGTCAACTGGTCAACTGGTCAACTGGTCAACTGATCAACTGATCAACTGATAAAAATTTATTAGGAGTAAACAAATGAGAACAACTTTCATCAAGACATTGCTTTTCGCAGTATTCTCTTTTGGTTTGGGTGCGTCTGCCCAAGCTGAAAACTTACCAATCCGCCAACAAGCCAATAAAGGAAAAACCATGAGCAAACCTACGTACGTACAAGAATACCAAGCCATCGCCGAGGTGCTGAACAAGTACATTGAGGGCTGCAAGCAGGCCAAGAGCAGCATCATGAAGCCCGCGTTCAGCCAACATGCGACGATATACAGCGTCGGCGCCGATGGCAAACTGGCCGGCGGCCCAATTCCAATCCTGTTCGATGGAGTCGACAAGGATTTCCGCCCATCTCCTGACGCTCAGGCCGCTATAGTCCGCATCGAGATTGTAGGTACGGCGGCCAGCGCTCGCATCGACGCCAACGACATGTCAGGCATATCCTTCACCGACTTCTTCCATCTGCTGAAGGTCGAAGGCAAGTGGACTGTGGTTAGTAAGATTTTTCACACGCATCCAAACCCCTAAATCCTCAATCAGTACACTCAGTTAGATTAAAGCAAGTACGCATGCAGGTAGCTAGTTCACTCAACTTAACTTATTTAAACATTGGGTCAATAACCGTAAAGGAAACAGATGAAGCTGATTCTCGTGGGCGCCACTGGGCTGGTAGGACAGCATGTGTTGCAGTTAGCTCTTAAAGACGAGCGGATTGATAGCGTTGTAGCGCCAGTACGTATTGGATTGTTAACTCACCCTAAGCTAACTACTCCCATCGTAAATTTTGACAAACTCCCTCAAGATGCTCCTTGGTGGCATGCTGATGCGGTCATTTGCACGCTCGGTACTACTATGAAGAAGGCGCAGACCAAAGATGCATTTAGACACGTAGACTATGATTATTCAATTTATTCGGCGCAACTTGCTAAACAACATGGCACCCTAACTTATGTGTTGAACTCGGCAATCGGTGCGGATGCTACTTCCCGTATTTTTTACAATCAAGTTAAGGGCGAATTAGAGCAAGGCTTGGCTGAAATCGGGTTTAGGTCTCTTACCTATGTACGTCCAGGCTTAATTAGCGGCGAGCGTCAAGAATTGCGCATGGGCGAAATGGCAGTGGCCCAAGCTCTAAAACTCCTAGGGCCAATTTTGCCCCATCGCTGGCGTCTCAATCCAGCTGCACAAATTGCCAAGGCTTTGCTAGAGTCGGCTATTCAGGCCAAGCCGGGAATTAATGTCATCACATCGGATCAACTAATTTAAGGATCTTTATGGACAAGCACCTAGCTCCAATCCCGCTGGAAAAATCACATCGATTAATTAATCATGGCCCAACGGTTTTGGTATCTGCTCGCCACAATGGTATGGACGACGTGATGGCTGCTGCTTGGGCATGCGCTTTGGACTTTAAACCAGCTAAATTGACTGTAGTTTTAGACAAGATTTCGAAAACCAGAGAACTTGTAGAGCAAAGCGGCTTATTCGTCATTCAAGTACCCACCGTTTCACAGTTGGAACTAGTACATGCGCTTGGATCACACAGCTTATTTAACGAGCCAGACAAGCTTAAAAATTCAAACGTTGAATTGTTTCAAATGAATAGCTTTGATGTTCCATTAGTAGCCGGCTGTTCAGGCTGGCTAATATGCAAGCTCATCTCCGAACCGCATAATCAGCAAACTCACGATTTGTTCATAGGCGAAGTCATTGCGGCTTGGTCAGATACTCGTGTTTTTAAAGACGGTCACTGGCACTTTGAAAGTGCTGACTCCTCTTGGCGTAGCCTACACTATATCGCTGGTGGAAATTTCTACGCGATAGGCGACTCATTCACGGTTTAAGAAATGCTTTCTTAATTACACTTTGACCCCGGACTTAGAGCCTTGAGGAAGTGTATGACTTGAGGAAGTGTATGAGTAGTTGTATATGTCTGCTTTGGGCCGATAGCTGACCTTCAGAAATATAGTTAACGTGACAACTATGGCGAGTATCAGCGAGTTTAAGCAATTGAGGGCGAGCTTATATCTTTAAATATCAATATGTTATATCAACTGTTAATCCGTGTGTCTTTGGTTTGAGCCCAGGTCGAGGAACCTAAAGGTAAAAACAATTGACTGCAATCGACCATTTCTTCATATCACTTTAGATGCTTTTCCTTCAATTTGTTAGGCTGTCTAAGCCGATTTTTACCGGCGACACTAAGCAGGCGAAGAAACTTTGGACATTCAAAATGACTAGGTGCTTTGCAAACAGCTGCATGCATCAGTCCATCTCGCATAGAAGTCAGTTCTTTTATTTTCTTGTCCACGTCACTCGCTTTGGCTAAAAGAAGTTCTCTATTAATAGCAGGACCTTCAGGTGAAAACATTTCGTAGATTTCCTCAAGAGAAAATCCGGCATTCCGCCCAAGCGATATTAAAGAAAGATGTTCAACAACATTAACACTAAACTGTCGGCGTAAACCTTTACGCCCATGCGATTTGATCAGACCTTTTTCTTCATAATATCTTAGTGTTGAAGCGGGTAATCCCGATACTTTAGCAACCTCAGCAATATCCATTATTTCACCTATCTAAATTAATGCTTGACTTCAAGTTGACTTGAGCTTTTATCCTACTCTCAATGCACCACTTAATACAACATTTTTACCATTAAGTCTGTCGCATATTTTTGATGTTTGAATAATTTAGGGAGTCTATATGTTGAATATTGAATGGATATTGTTATACATTTCCCTAGGTGCTTTTGTAGGTTTTATGTCTGGCTTGCTAGGTGTTGGTGGGGGTGGATTACTTGTTCCTCTACTTGCATCAATCTTTATCTATCAAGGCATAAGTCCAGAGAGCGTTGTTCATTTGGCGTTGGCTACCTCATTAGCTTGCATGATAATTTCTTCCGCATCAAGCCTACGAGCACATGCTTCTCAAGGCACAGTTATGTGGGATGTCGTTAAAAGTATGGCGCCTGGAATTATGTTGGGAGCCTTTGTGGCTACTCAAGTCGCTGGTCGCCTTAACTCAACTTATATTGCTATGTTTTTTGCGTTGTTCATGGCACTCGTGGCATTGCAGACATTTCTTAAATGGCACCCAGTACCCAGTAAAAAACCAAGAACCTTGCTTGGTTTAATCTTGGTTGGCATGGGAATAGGGTCAGTCTCTGCACTTGCCGCGGTAGGCGGTGGTTTTCTTACAGTTGTGTATCTTGGTTATAAAAATGTAGATATTAAAAGAGCTATTGGTACTTCAGCTGCAATTGGATTCCCCATTGCTATTACAGGCACTATTGGCTACATGATTAACGGTTGGACTATTACTGCAGATAAACCTTATACCTTTGGTTTTATTTATATTCCAGCATTTTTGGCAATATCAGTTGCAAGCGCAATATCAGCCCCATACGGTGCTCGCCGTTCCCATAATATGCCAGAAGCTAATTTGAAAAATATATTTGCCATCATCTGCCTAGTTTTGAGTATAAAGATGTTGGTTTCATTTTGGTAATCCAACATTTTTTTTTACATTGCTAGATGACTGCAATGGGTCGGGAGCGGTCAATAAGAATAATGCAAATCCAGTTAGCAGATTCATCTGACTTGGTGAGCCAAATTCTATAAGCCCTGCAGCTATGCGGAGCTTTCAATTTCACCTCTTATTAGACAATTGTCTAATATTTTTAAAATTTTACATGTTGTTTTTAGCATGCACTTGTTGAAACATTGACTCAAGAAAGTCGGTTTGACCCTCTCAAACGTAACGCATTACTAATCACCGACACTGAACTTAAACTCATCGCTAGGGCTGCAATCATCGGCGAGAGTAACCATCCTGTAAATGGATAAAGTACACCAGCTGCTAACGGTACACCTAACGCGTTATAAATGAATGCAAACCCCAAATTTTGTTTCATATTTACGATGGTTTGTTCAGATATGGCACGGGCTTGCGCTATGCCGCGCAAATCACCCTTAACGAGTGTTACTTGTGCACTATTCATTGCTACATCAGTACCTGTACCCATTGCCACACCCACATCGGCCTTGGCTAACGCAGGTGCATCGTTGATACCATCTCCCGCCATTGCCACCACGCGTCCTTCACGTTGTAACTTATCTACTAATGCAAGTTTGTCGGCGGGTTTAACTTCTCCGTAAAATTCTTCAATCCCCAACTTGGCAGCCACTGACTTTGCAGTTAAAAGTCCATCGCCTGTCGCCATAATGACGCGCATACCAGATGCTTTTAAGGTAGTTAATGCTTCGGCTGTGCTTTCTTTAATCGGATCTGAAACAGACAATAAACCTACTAACTTACTATCAATTGATAGATACATCACACTAGCGCCTGCTGCACGTAACTCTTCTGCTTGTGCTTTTAATGATTCGATTTGAACATTAAGCTGAGTCATCAGCGCAGTATTACCCAATGCCAATTGTTTACCATTCAAATGACCTCGCACACCAATACCTGTACTGGATTCAAAGTCTTCTACTTTATCAAGAACCAATCCCTTTTCACGTGCGGCTTTCACAATGGCATCCGCTAAGGGGTGTTCACTACCTTGATCAAGACTTGCTGCTAGGCGTAACACCTCATCTTCGGTATAACCAGATATTGCTAAAGCTTGATTAAAGCGCGGCTTACCTTCGGTTAACGTACCGGTCTTATCTACAATTAAGGTATCAACTTTGCGAAAATTTTCAATGGCAGCTGCGTCACGGAATAACACGCCTTGTGTTGCAGCCTTTCCAGTGGCGACCATGATGGACATTGGTGTTGCCAAGCCTAATGCACAAGGGCAAGCAATGATGAGCACCGCTACAGCGTTGATTAGACCAAATACCCAACTTGGCTCTGGCCCAAACAAGCCCCAAACAAAGAAAGTGATGAGCGCGATGCTAACCACAGTCACTACAAAATAGCCAGCTACTTGGTCTGCCATACGTTGCATAGGCGCCTTAGAGCGTTGGGCTTGTATCACCATTTGTACGATACTCGCTAGCACCGTTTGCGACCCTACTTTTTCTGAGCGCATAACCATTGCACCATTGGTGTTCAGCGTTGCGCCAATAAGCCTATCACCGATGTTTTTGCTGACTGGCATAGGCTCGCCAGTGAGCATGGACTCATCCACGGCGCTTCCACCTTCTGTCACGATGCCATCCACTGGCACTTTTTCGCCTGGACGTATGCGTAACATGTCACCCACATGCACATGCGTAAGCGGCACGTCTTCCTCAATGCCAACTGCATTAATCCTACGGGCTGTTTTAGGCGATAAACCAAGTAAAGATTTAATCGCAGCAGAAGTTTGTGAGCGTGCTTTAAGTTCTAAAATTTGGCCAAGTAGCGTTAATGAAATAATCACTGCTGCTGCTTCAAAGTAGACAGCTACGCGCCCCATCGCCATGAAAGATGCTGGGAACACATTTGGTATAACCGTGGCCACAACGCTGTAAATAAAAGCTGCAGCAGTCCCCAAGCCAATCAATGTCCACATATTTGGGCTGCGATTGATGACGGATTGAAATCCACGTACAAAGAAAGGCCAACCAGCCCACAGCACGATAGGTAATGAAAGTATGAGCTCAATCCAGCTTTGGGTGGCCATTTCAAACCATTGCAACCTGTGGCCTACCATCGCCAGAATAGTAACGCTGATAGTTAGTGGCAGCGTCCATATAAAACGCCGTTTGAAATCCACCAATTCAGGGCTGTCGTCATTTTCTAAAGTAGGCATTTCTGGTTCTAATGCCATGCCACATTTAGGACAAACGCCAGCATGGTCTTGTCGTACTTCTGGGTGCATCGGGCAGGTGTAGATCATACCAGTGGGGATGACTGCTGAGGGCGTAGATTTTGTTGCTAATATTGTGGTTTCAGGGCTTAGAACTTTAGCTAAATACTTGGCTGGGTCGGCAGCAAATTTTGCTTTACAACCTGCGCTGCAAAAGTAAACTGGCTCACCCTTATAGTTGAAAATATGAGGCGACTTTTCCGTCACCGTCATACCGCAGACTGGATCTTTTAATAATGACGATACAGGACTATCCTCACTCATGACGAATCACTCCTAATAATTTAAAAGTACTTATCCGCAACAGCCCTTGCCTTGAGCTTTCTGTGTAGTATTTGATGCATCCACGCCATAACCAGCATCTATTACAGCTGATTTTAATTGTTCAGTTTGCATGGAAAAATTCTTTTTCATAGTATTTAAGCAAATATTTGCTAACTTATCATCTATTAGTTGGGGTTCACAGTCTGTTCGACAACACACTTAGACCATACAAATAGACATGCTATTAGTAACTTAAAACACCCCAAAATGACAATGATTGAAATAGCCTAATTTCCATGCTAAATTCAAACTACAACCACTAGTTATACTAACTTTTTTATTTCTACAATATTACTAGCGAAAGCAATAAACTTTTTAACTGTGAGCTGTACCTAGTCGCAAAGGTTATGTACCTCAGTGAACATAGCCAGTTTAATTCGTGACTAAGCGCCAATAAAAGTTTCATGTAAAATTGACCATTCAATGTTGGTTGTATCGGCGGGGAAATCGCTATGAAATATACACAAAGAATAATTGTTCTAGCCACTATTTTATTTACTTATGGAGCAAGTGCAGAGCCACTCAAAAGCACTTACTTAATTGGTACATACACAGACGCAGATAGTCAAGGAATTGAACTACTTAGCTTTGACCAAAGCAATATAGTACTTAGCGCTAAAGTGGTAGCTGGCGGGATTAAAGACCCTACTTTTGTTATTGCAAATAAAGCTAGAACACTAATTTTTACTGTAGAAAGCACTCCAAATGGCAAGCTAAGAACTTACGCCTTTAATCAAGACCAGCTAAATTTGCAGATATTAGATAAAACTGACAGCTTTGGAAATCATCCATGTTACCTCGCACTAGATGATTCGGAACGTTTTCTTGCAGTGGCAAATTATGAAAGTGGCAACTTCAGCATTTATGAGGTCGACAGTTTGGGTGGGTTGCATTTCAAGCAATCTGTACAACATCAAGGTAGTAGCATAAATAAGCTTAGACAAAACAATGCACACGTGCATAGCATGGCGTTTCATCCCAATGGTAGACAACTGCTGGTTGCCGATTTAGGTACAGATAAAATACATATTTATGATGTAAATTTTACTCACATAACGCCAATATCCTTGGCTAATCCAGCTTATTTTAAAATTGCTTCAGGGTCTGGTCCTAGGCACATGGTGATTCATCCTAATGGCAAGGTGTTATATCTTGTACATGAACTAACAGGTGAAATAGGGGTATATTCATATAAAAGTGGAAAGATTACACGTATAAATACACATTCTCTGACTGCATCAAAGTTCAAAGGTCATGTGCAAGCGGCTGAAATACGCCTATCGTCGGATGAAAAGTTTGTCTACGTCTCAAACAGAGGCAGTGCTAATAATTTGAGTGTCTTTAAGGTCGAGTTAGATGGAGATTTGAGTCTAATTCAACAAGTATCAACAGGTGGTAGAACGCCAAGGAATTTTAATCTAAGCTTAGATGGTCGCTTTTTACTTGTTGCAAATCAGGATTCTGATGAAGTTCGTGTTTTTCAACGAGATTTAGTGACTGGGCGGTTAGAGATAAGCCCATCAAAAGTAAAGATTAACAAACCTGCGTACATATTCCCACTGAACTAAACTTGATAATAAACCTATTTTGATGAGCTAGATATTACTCAATTTTAAATAAAAAAATGGCCCTTGCGGGCCATTTTTAAGAATTCTATTGTTTAGAATTCGCTAGTTTGAATTCTAGGTGAATTAAGCTTTCTGAATGTTAGAAGCTTGTTTACCTTTTGGTCCATCTGTCACGTCAAAACTAACGCGATCATTTTCTTTCAAACTTTTGTAGCCACTATCAACGATAGCTGAAAAATGTGCGAATAAATCGTCACCGCCTGCGTCAGGAGTAATGAAACCAAAACCTTTAGAGTCATTCAACCACTTTACAATACCTGTTGCCATAATATTACTTTCTTACTAAATAGGGAGGCATCCCAAAAAAGTTTCTACTTTAAACGGAAAAAAGGCCCGTTAGGACCCAAATCGTTAAAATCTAAACACCTAAGCGCCTTTTTACGTACTATATTGCTAGCTGTCAAGCAATATTATTATTTAATTGCAATAATCACGTATTTGATTGCATAAATTGCGCCTGAAGACTATACTGCGCCTGCGTTTGGTAGTGTCTGCGCGATTTGTTGTTTTTTATTCCACTATTCCCATTTTTTTGGTTTAAGGGTCTTAACTAATGATTGGAGAATGATTGTGGCAAAAGAAGAACTGATTGAAATGAACGGCATGGTGGATGAAATTCTGCCAGACTCACGTTATCGCGTCACCCTAGAAAATGGTCATAAATTAGTGGCCTATACTGGCGGGAAAATGAAAAAAAACCATATCCGCATTTTGGCTGGCGATAAAGTAACTTTAGAATTATCGCCTTATGACATTAATAATGGCCGCATTACTTTTAGGCATATTGAATCTAAAACTGCCTACAGCCCACCAAAAAGACGCACTTATTAAGTAATATTGCTTAAAGCCAGCGTCAGTGCTGGCTTTTTTGTTGTCTATTATTTGGATGAATTGTTAAGAAATTAGCATGAAAAACTTAGAAACGGATATCTTATTAGTGGGTGGCGGCATCATGAGCGCCACACTAGGTGTTCTGCTGAATCAACTAGACCCGTCACTAAGCATCACCATGGTGGAACAATTAGCAGATGTTGCGTTAGAAAGCTCAGGCGCACTAAACAACGCTGGCACTGGCCATGCAGGCTATTGCGAGCTCAACTACACACCACAAGCCAAAGACGGCAGTGTCGATGTTCAACGCGCTTTAGAAATCAATGCCGCATACGAAATATCACTTCAGTTTTGGTCACATTTAGTTGAAACCTCTGCCCTGCCCGCCCCAAGCAACTTTATCAACAAAACGCCGCACTTAAGCTTTGTTTCAGGTGAGAAAAATAGCGCTTTTTTAGAACATCGCTATGCGCTGCTTAAGCAGCACCATTTGTTTGAGCACATGCAATTTAGTGATGATTTAGCGCAGTTAAAAGCTTGGATGCCTTTAATCATGGCCAACAGAAGCGCTAATGAGAACTTAGCTGCAACTTTTGTTGAGAGTGGCACCGATGTAGACTTTGGCTCACTTACACGTCATTTAGTTGCGCACCTTAACGCGCAGACCAACTTTAACTTACACACCAATACGCATGTAAAAAATCTAAACAAAGTGAAAGACCGCGCCAAAGATAATAGCTGGCATGTAAAGCTACGTGATTTAAATACTAAGCGCACGCAAACCATTCAAGCAAAATTTGTATTTTTGGGCGCAGGTGGCGGCGCACTGCCCTTGCTACAAAAAGCAGATATTGATGAAAGCAAGGGCTATGGCGGCTTTCCAGTGAGCGGGCAATGGCTCATCTGCAACAATGCTGAAATTATTGAGCTGCATGATGCCAAAGTGTATGGCAAAGCGGCTGTAGGCGCGCCACCGATGTCTGTGCCGCACTTAGATACACGTTTAATTAACGGTAAACGTGCTTTATTGTTTGGACCATTTGCAGGCTTTACCACTAAGTTTTTAAAAACTGGCTCTAAATTCGATTTAGCAAAGTCAGTCAAAAAAAATAACCTCAAAGCCATGCTGAGCGTGGGTAGGCACAATTTAGCCTTAACCAAATACTTAATGAAGGAAGCGACTCAAAAGCATGAACAGCGTATGAATGCCCTGCGTGCTTTTTTGCCTAATGCGGTCAATAGCGACTGGACGCTAGAAAACGCGGGGCAACGCGTACAAATTATCAAACAATGTAACCAAAAATGGGGCAAATTAGAATTTGGTACTGAAATAGTGGCATCAAAAGACGGTACGCTGGCAGCCTTGTTAGGCGCATCTCCTGGTGCATCGGTAAGTGTTAAGGCCATGATTGATGTGCTAGAGCGTTGTTTTGCACAACAAATGCAAAGCACGGCGTGGCAAGAGAAAATGAAAGCGCTGGTGCCCTCTTACGGCAAATCACTGGTAGAAAATGCTGCGCTGCTAAAACAAGTACGCCAGTGCACGCATAAAACGTTAAAATTGAATTAAGCTTAGCTTAAGCTAAGCCTAACTTAAGCTAAGTTTTACTCAAAATGCGCTGCCTGCGCACCTCATACAAACAAATTCCGCTGGCAACGCTGACATTCAAACTTTCAACACTACCAAACATCGGAATGGTCACCAAGGCATCGCAGGTTTCAGCCGTTAAACGACGGATGCCATCGCCTTCTGAGCCCAATACCAACGCGATTGAACCATCTAGCTTGGTATTCAGTAAACTAGTAGGCGCAGCCTTCCCCTCTGGGTTCTCTAGAGTAGTTCCAACTACAAACACACCAGCATCTTTAAGCTCGCGCAAGGTACGCGCTAAATTGGTCACCGCGATAAACGGTACGGTTTCTGCCGCACCACTGGCAACCTTGCGTACAGTCGCGTTTAAACCCACCGCACGGTCTTTAGGAGCGATGACGGCATGCACACCCATTGCATCCGCCACGCGCAAGCAAGCGCCTAGGTTATGTGGGTCTTCTACACCATCAAGCACCAAAAAGAATGGCGGTTCGATTAAATCAGATTCCAAAATATCATGTATATCTTTATACGGTATTGGTGTATCCACCACGCGCGCCAACACGCCTTGGTGCCGACCATTCATGCCAGCCAAGCCATCTAAACGACTTCTGTCGACTTGCATAGTGCGCACATTGGCGCTTTCAGCCAAGTTGAGCAAATCTTTCATGCGCGCATCAATACGGTCGCGGTCAATTAAAATTTCTTCTATGCTAGTCGAGTGCTGGCGCATGCGACTTAACACCGCATGAAAGCCAAATAATATGCGGGCTTCACTCATGTTTTAAACTCAATTCTTTCATTGCGCTCTTCTTCATCGTTCTAGTGCTCATCTTTTTGGCTTACCTTTGTTTTTGTTACTTTTAGATTTATTGGCTTTAGATTTATTAGGCGCGGCAGGTCGGGCTACTTTCTTGCCACCGCCGCTACGATCATGTTTAGCTTTTTCTAGCGCGCGTGAACTCAGTGGTTTGAAATCTGCTGTAACTTTATCTTTATTCGCACTTAAAATATGTTTTTTATCTGCCCTGGAAGCCGCATTGATATTACCTCCCAGAGCATCTGTTTTCGAGAGATTGGTTTTCAAGTGTGATGCATGACTCACCAAAGTAAAATCAATTTTGCTGGTTTCTAAATCTACGCGCGCCACTTTAACGGTGAGTCTGTCGCCCAGTCTAAAACGCGCACCCGTGCGCTCACCCACCATTTCGTGGCGCGCTTTGTCGTAATTAAAATAATCGTTACCCAACTCGGTCACATGCACCAAACCTTCCACATACACGCCGTCGAGCGCCACAAACACGCCAAAACTGGTGACGCCCGCCACGGTACCTTCAAACACTTCGCCGATTTTATCTTGCATGAAATAACATTTCAGCCAATTGTTCACGTCGCGCGTGGCTTCATCGGCGCGGCGCTCGGTCATGCTGCAATGCGTGCCTAAATTATTCCAATCTTTGGCTTTATATTTTTCGCCATTGACCACAGCTTTAATCGCACGATGAATCAGCAAATCAGGATAACGACGAATTGGTGACGTAAAATGCGCGTAAGCCTCATAAGCCAAGCCAAAATGGCCAACGTTATCTGGGCTGTACACCGCTTGCTGCATGGATCGTAGCAACACAGTTTGCAACAGTTGTGCGTCTGGCCTATCTTTAATTTGCTTCATCAACTTGCCGTAATCTTTGGCGTGCGGCTTATCGCCACCGCTCACGCCAAAGCCTACTTCGCCCATAAACGTGCGCAGCGCTTCCAATTTTTCTGGCGTTGGACCTTCGTGAATGCGGTACAGCGCAGCGTGTTCGTGTGTTTTGAGGAAATCTGCCGCACACACATTGGCGGCCAGCATGCATTCCTCAATTAGCTTGTGCGCATCGTTGCGCTGCACAGGAATAATTTTTTCAATTTTGCCATTATCGTCAAACATCATCTGCGTTTCGGTCGATTCGAACTCAATCGCACCACGTTTTTCGCGCTGATTTAGCATTAACTTAAATAGTGCGTACAAATTCTGCACGTGCGGCATGATGTGCGCGTATTCTCGCGCTGTTTCGCCTTGTGGATTTTCCAGCATATCCGCCACTTTGGTGTAAGTCATACGTGCTTTAGAACGCATCACCGACGGGTAAAATTGGTATTTCTGCACAATACCAGCCGCATCAATCTGCATATCACATATCATGCACAACCGTTCTACATCTGGGTTGAGCGAGCATAAGCCGTTAGAAAGTGCCTCTGGCAACATGGGGATAACGCGACGCGGGAAATACACCGAATTGCCACGCTCAAACGCTTCCTTATCCAGCGTATCGTCGGGTTTTACGTAAAAACTCACATCGGCAATTGCCACGATTAATCTCCAAGCGACGCCAACACCTTTTTTTTCTTCGCCTGATGAGGCTAACGGTTCGGCATACACCGCATCATCAAAATCGCGCGCAGTTTCACCATCGATGGTAATCAGCGGCAACTCACGCAAATCAATACGGCCTTTGTAATCAGCAACTTGCACGAGTTTTGGAATGCTCTCAGCTTGATTGATTGCGGCAGGCGTAAACTCGTGCGGCAGTTTGTGTTTACGTAGCGCAATTTCAATCTCCATGCCGCTGTCGGCATAGTTGCCCAAAATCTGCACCACTTTACCCATCGGGTGTGCGCCAGAAGACGGTTGTGCAGTGAGCTCCACCATCACCACCTGGCCCGGTTTAGCACCCATGTCCAAATGATACGGAATCAAAATATCTTGGTTGATGCGTTTATCTTCGGCCGCCACAATCGTCACACCCTGGCCATGTATAACACGCCCGACCAGCGACTTGGTGCTACGCTCCAACACCTCAACGATTTTGCCTTCTGGCCGGCCTTTTCTATCCAGTCCACTCATGCGCACCATGGCGCGATCGCCATGCATCACTTGCGCCATCTCACGTGGCCCTAAAAACAAGTCGTCAGGATGTTTAGTTTTATCATCTGGCACCAAGAAGCCAAAACCATCAGGATGGCCTTGTACCGTGCCAGCAATAGCGTGAATTTTTTCAGTTAAACACAGTGTGCCTTTGCGGTTACGCATAATCTGGCCTTCGCGCTCCATCGCATTCAAGCGCTTATTAAAGTTGTCGCGCTCATCCACGCCAATATCCAACAAGCTGTACACCTGTTCTACGCTTAGTGGAATGCCTTGATCTGACAACAACTGTAACACTAGCTCGCGACTAGGCAATGGCGCTTCGTATTGCGCGGCCTCTCTTGCAGCGTGCGGATCATTATTTCTGTGCTTTTTTGTTGACAAGTTAGGTACTTTCTATAAAATTCGGCGCTTAATGATGGTAAGTTGCCCAGATGGCGGAATTGGTAGACGCGCAGGTTTCAGATACCTGTATCGAAAGATGTGGAGGTTCGAGTCCTCTTCCGGGCACCATTTATTCACAAACGAATTGTAACGCTAATTGCAGTATTAATTATACCCTTGTGGGTTTTGTGATTGCCAGCGCCAAGAATCACGGCAGATATCTTCTAAATTAAATGTGGTTTGCCAGCCAAGTTTTTGCTTGGCCAAACTAGCATCCGCAAAGTAAATCGCGATATCGCCTGCGCGACGACCTACAATTTTATAAGGTATCTTGACGCCAGTGGTCTTCTCGAAGGTTTGCACAAGCGTCAAGACGCTGTAACCAACGCCAGCCCCCAAGTTAATCGTCATTAAGCCATCTAATTTTCTAAGCGCTGCCACGTGACCTAAAGCCAAATCTACTACGTGAATATAATCACGCACACCTGTGCCATCTATCGTTGGGTAGTCGTTACCAAAGATGCTTAACTCTTTTAGCTTACCAGCCGCCACTTGCGACACATAAGGCATCAGATTATTTGGTATTCCATTCGGGTCTTCGCCTATCATGCCACTCTCGTGCGCCCCAACGGGGTTAAAATAGCGCAGCAAAGTAATATTCCAAGTAGCATCCGATGCGCTTAAATCCTCTAAAATCTGCTCAACCATGCGTTTAGATTGTCCATAAGGGTTAAATGGACTTAATTGCGAAGTTTCTGGAATTGGCTTGGTGTCTGAAAACCCATAAACCGTTGCTGATGAACTAAATACCAGGTTTTTAACATTGAATTCTGCCATCACCTCAGTTAAAGCCAAGCTACCCATGACATTATAATCATAATATTTAAGCGGATTAGCAACCGACTCACCAACAGCTTTAAGTCCAGCGAAATGGATAACAGCATTGATAGGATACTCTTCAAACACTTTTCTTAAACAAGTTTTATCCCGCACATCGCCATTAACTAAGGCGACTTTTTTACCAGTGATTTTCTGTACGCGGTTAATAGCTTCTGGTTTGCTATTACAAAAATTATCGAGCACCACAACATTAAAACCCGCATTTAAGAGCTCTACACAAGCATGTGAGCCAATGTAACCCGCACCACCAGTAACTAAAATATTCAAACTATTATCCTAAATACCAAAATCTGCACGATCTTTAATAACCTCGCGCACCAAGTTAACATCAATTTTATCAACATTCGTTGAATAACCATACACCAAAGCCATGTCACAAAGTATGTTAATACTACGTGGAATACCGCGGGCTGCTTGCGCAATTAACTTGGTTGCGGCAGGCGTGAACAAGGGTGCATCGCGCCCAGCAATATGCAGGCGATGTTGAATATACTTGTCGACCTCAAAAGCTTCTAATGGCGGAATAAAAAAATCTACTGCTACGCGTTGTAGACACTGCTGAAGTTCTGGCCGACGCAACAATTCTCTCAGCTGTGGCTGACCAACCAAGATAATTTGCAATAGCTGGTCTTTGTCTGCATTAATATTGGAAAGCATACGTAACGCTTCTAATGCATTAGCATTTAAGTTTTGTGCTTCATCAATAATGAGAACTACTCGCTTGCCTTCAGCATATGATCTAATTAAAAAATGCTGAAAATCGTCAAACAAAGCTAGGTTTGATTTACCTTCGTATTGTTGATTAAACGCCAACATAATCCAACTCAGCAAATCATCAATATGTTGATGTGTGTTATAGACAATTCCGACCGTGAGCTCATCACCTAAGTTATTTAGCATATGACGTACAAGCGTAGTTTTACCGCAACCAATATCGCCACAAATAACTGAGAACCCTGCGCGGTTTTGTACACCGTACTCAAGCATGGCATATGCCATACTATGACGTAAGCCAAAAAACAGAAAATCTGGATCAGGCTGAATGGTGAACGGCTTTTCTTTTAAGCCATAAAATTCTTCATACATTTTTTATCCAAACTATTACGTTATAATGTTTTAAGTAGTTGGTTGACTTCTTCAATCTGCTCAACTTGCTGATTTTTTGAGTTATTTAAAATTTCTTCCAAAATTTTCTTAGCCTTTATGCGGTTATCTTTAGCCAAATACACATTAGCAAGATGATATCTAAAAGCTGCGCTCTCGGGTTGTTTTTCTACAGCAGAGTTTAACGCTTTCTCTGCTTCATCTAGCTTACCAAGCTTATAACAAACCTGACCATAGGTGTCTAAATACTCAGGAACTCGGCTATCTTTAGCAAGCTTAGCCAATTCAT
>JANNOS010000103.1:0-17801 GCA_031399315.1 Methylophilaceae bacterium
TCACTGCAACCACCTGTTTTAATAGATAACAGCGTGCTCACTTGCACTGCATTTGGGTCAAAATTTTCGCGGTGCACAATTTGTGCGCGGTGCATTAAATCGCTAAACGGCAGCGCAAACAAAGCCACAATGTCGTCCACACTCCAACGATTCACCGTGCTAATTTCAGTTTTACAGCCACCAAGTAAATCTGTGTTTATAATGGCTTCTTGGCTATTTTTTTCCGCTGTCTCGAGCATGTTCTATCCTTTTATGTGGCTAAATATTGAGTTAAGTCACTAGTTTAGTTGATTATTTTAACCCAAATTATAAGCTGTAAAGTAAAAATTATGCAACCACTAAACAACTGGTTAAAAAATAATCATATGTTAAATTTCAGCAATTTTGTAAACGTATTATTTAAACAAAAATGCTTACTTTGCGATACAAATATCGATGCCCTACAACCGCAGGGGTCGTCCCCGCAGAATATACCAGCTAAAGCTGGTTATTCATACGTGAAACCCAATATCCATGCGGTCTGCAGGGCATGCTTAAATGACTTGCCTTGGCACCCAAAAACATCTTGTCCACAATGTGGTTTGGCGTCAGATGGCAATATTTGTGGTAGTTGTTTGAGTAGCACGCCCGATTTCGATGCCACACGCGCCGTGTTTTTATATAGCTTCCCCATAGATGCCATGATGGTGCGCTATAAATACGGCAACATGCTCAATTTAAGCAACGCTTTTGGGGAGTTTTTGGCAGAAAAAATTACGCCAACCGTTTTAAACCACAATCACGTAGATTTAATCATCCCTATGCCCATGCACCCCGCGCGCATCAAAGAACGCGGCTTTAACCAAGCGCATGAAATTGCAAAAGTATTAACAAAAAATTGCAGGGAGAAATTAGATTTCAAATCTGCAGAACGCGTTAAACTCACCCCGCCGCAAGCCAGCCTACCGCTAAAAGAGCGGGTGAAAAACATTAAAGGCGCATTTGCCGTAAATGCAGATATGACTAACAAACGCATCGCTATTGTCGATGATGTGATGACCACAGGCGCGAGCTTAAACGAGCTCGCAAAAATCTTAAAAAAAACTGGTGCAAGCCATGTAGAATGCTGGGTAATTGCTAGAACGCTTCCTCACAAATAACTAATAATGGAGCAAAGATAATGAATAAAAAGAATATCTACTTAATTTCGGCATTACTTATTTCTTCACCTCTGCAAGCCGCGCCCGACCTCGACCGCGCCATGAAAAACCCCAACAACTGGGCGCACCCACGCGGACAATATAGCAACCAAGGCTATAGCGCGCTTAGTCAAATTAACCAAAGCAATGTTAAAAATCTCAAACTCGCCTGGACATTCTCTACAGGCGTCAATCGCGGTCACGAAGGCGCGCCGCTGGTGATAGATGGCGTGATGTACGTGCACACCGCATTCCCCAATAATATTTACGCGCTGGATTTGAATAACGACCAAAAAATATTGTGGTCTTACTTTCCCAAGCAAGACCCTAGCACGCAAGCAGTAATGTGTTGCGACAATGTGAATCGCGGTTTGGGCTTTGGCGATGGCAAAATATTCTTGCAACAAAATAACGGGCAATTAGTCGCACTGAATGCTAAGACAGGTGAACTAGTGTGGCAAGTGCAGGTGAACGACCCTAAAACAGGGGCGACCAATACCAATGCACCACAAATTATTAAAGACAAAGTGCTGACTGGCTGTGCTGGCGGCGAGTTTGGCGTGCGTTGCTTTATGGCGGCGTATTACTTAAAAGATGGCGCATTGGCTTGGAAGGCTTATTCCACGGGCAGTGATGCCGAAGTGTTGATTGGCAGCAGCTTTAACAAAGCCAACCCACAATACAGCGCATTAAGTGTGTATGAGGATGTGAACGGCGGCAACAAACAAGGTGGCTCGTTTAAACCATTGCCGAATGACAAACTGAAAATCAACGAAGCTGAACTCGGCGTGCGTACATGGCTGAAACCGCAACAAGAGAAGGATGGCTGGCAAAATGGCGGCGGCGCGGTCACGGGTTATTTTGCTTTTGATGCCAAAACCAACTTGGTGTATTACGGCACTGGCAACCCAGGCGTGTGGAACCCCGATGTGCGGCCGGGTGATAACAAATGGGCGAGTAGCGTATTTGCTCGTAATGTGGACACAGGACTAGCTAAATGGGCGATGCAAATCACTCCACATGATGAGTGGGATTATGACGCGACGAATGAAGTAATACTGTTTGAAAATAAAGATAAAAACGGCAAAAACAAAACCTACGCCACCCAAATCAACAAGAACGGCTTTATTTATACTTGGCAAGCAGATAACGGTACGCTGATTGCTGCAGAGAAAGTACACCCGTTTGTGAACTGGGCGACCAGTGTGGATTTGAAGACTGGCGTGCCTGCTAAAGACGCGAAGTACAGCACGCACCAAGATTACAATATGAAGGCAGGTTGCCCCTCGAGCAACGGTGCTAAAGGCATGAATCCAGCTGCGTACTCACCTAAAACTAAATTACTTTATGCACCGCTCTATCACTTGTGCATGACTTACGAACCTGTTGAATCAAGGTACTCAAAAGGGCAGCCATGGAGAGGAGCAACATTATCAAGATTTCCTGGCCCTGATGGTGTTTATGGTGGCCTAGCTGCATTCAACCCTTTTACGCATAAATTAAATTGGTATAACAAAGAAAAGTACCTAACAACCAGCGGCGTACTAGCCACAGCGGGTAATTTAGTATTTTATAGTGCTGGTGAAAGATGGTTTAAAGCGATTAACGCTAATAATGGTAAAGAGTTATGGGAGTTTCAGACTGGTAACCCCATCATTGGCAACCCAATTAGCTATAACAAAAAAGGCATGCAATATATTGCCATAATGACTGGTATTGGAGGACGCGCAGGGATGGGAATGTATGGTTTCTGGGGAGAGCCAATTAAAGTTGCCTGTTCTCCAGGAGGTTACGACACAAGTCTTGAACGTGGGTTTACAGCAGATTTTGGAATAGACCCTTGTGCAAGCTTCTACCCTTCAACAACGCCGCGGGGAGGCGCTATGCTTCACGTCTTCAGCCTATAAACTCCTGCCCTGAAGACAAATATCCATGGGGGTTTCAGAGCATCTATTCTGCAGCGCATTCGCATGATTTTGACTTTAAATCCCCTGTGCCGCGCCGAGCATGTGAGCGCATTTAGGGCAAGAGGCGCGCACTGTTCGAAGTCCGCGGCGGCTTGCGTTATTTGCAAGCTGCTAGGCTGAGTTGCGCAAGCCTCACTAAATGGGCAAAACACGCGCAGGAGACAAGCGGCAGTGGGGTGCCCTTTTGTTTGGTCACTTTCTTTTGGGCAAGCAAAAGAAAGTGACTAGGTGTCGGGCTACCCCCGACAAGGTTCAACTTTTACCATTGCCCCTCTCCCACACTGTCGCGCACCCTCTCCCGCAAGCGGTAGAGGGTTGATAAGCATGCCCTGCAGCCCAATATCCATGAGCCTTTCAGGCCGATTATTTTAAAAACAATAATTGCAGGTAAAATACCCAAATGTTCCACATCGCCCTGTTTGAACCCGAAATTCCACCCAACACGGGCAATATAATTCGCCTGTGCGCCAACACTGGCGCGACTTTACACTTAATTGAACCGTTAGGGTTTAAACTGGAAGACAAACAACTGAAACGCGCAGGTTTGGATTACCACGAATACGCAAATTTAAATATTCACAAAAATTGGGCAGATTTTAAACTGGCGATGGCGGGCAAACGCATGTTTGCAATCACCACCAAAGGCAGCCAAAACTATGCAAAAGTGAATTTTAAAGCTGGCGATGTATTTGTGTTTGGCCCAGAAACGCGTGGTTTACCAGAAGAAATTCGCAATGAGTTTGCGCCAGAGCAGCGATTACGCTTACCGATGTTGCCAGATAGCCGCAGTTTAAACCTATCGAACTCCGCGGCTGTATTGCTTTACGAGGCTTGGCGACAAATAGACTATAAAAACGGTCTATAAAGACTATAGACTTATACTGCTAATTTAGGTAATCTACACAACCCTCGCAAGCTTAAGTAGATAATTTGAATGTTTCTGTTATTAAACATAGTGATTATCGCGCTAATTTTAGTTGCATGCTGCTTTTGGTATGTTTCTGAAAAATCTCTAGCTAAGCTAAAAAAAGCGCTAGATGAAAACGCGGATATCCCACTTTTTCAACCACCATTTAAATGTGTGGTGATTAGGCTTTGCGCGCATCCTTGTAAAAAAGCACGCGAGTATCAATCAAAACCTATATTAGCAAACGAGGCACCTTCGTTACCCTTGCAAGGCTGTAATGCAATTACGTGTCAGTGCGGTTTTTCGCGCCATGAAGATAGACGCATGAGTATGGATCGCAGAGATAAACAGGATGAAAAAAGAACATTAATCTACGCCAACAAGCGTATGTTTAAAGACAGAAGAAGGGCATCTATTCGAGAATTTTTACTGCCCAAATACAGAACATTTTAGCCAGATATTCCATAACCAGACACTTTTAAACCAGAGATTTTTAAACCAGAAGCTTTTCAAACACCTTCGGCTTTTTGCTCACGCCCGAGCAAATCGGTCACAGCTTCTTTAGCAGACTTTCCATGCGTGAGTGCTTGATTCACTTCATAGGTTATCGGCATATCAATCCCCAAACTATCTGCGCGGCGCATCACTTCACGCGCGGTGTTCACGCCTTCTGCCACATGCCCTAAACCCTTAAGTATATCTTCCAACGCCTTGCCTGAGGCCAATTGCAAGCCAACTTCGCGGTTTCTAGAATATTGTCCAGTGCACGTTAAAATCAAATCACCCGCACCAGCTAAGCCCATAAAAGTTTCAGTTTTTGCACCAAGCGCAACACCAAAACGGGTAATTTCTGCCAAACCACGCGTGATCATTGCTGCGCGCGCATTGTTGCCAAAACCCATGCCATCGCTAATGCCTGCAGCAATTGCCATTACATTTTTAAGTGCACCACCGACTGAGGCGCCAATCACATCCGCGCTATCGTACACGCGCAAATTGCTACCATGAATTAAACTGGCCGCTACTAGTGCAAAATCTGCATCATTCGCTGCCAAGGTTACAGCGGTAGGCAAGCCACGCACTAGCTCAGCCGCAAAACTAGGACCAGAAAGCGCACCCCAATTTTGATTGCTACCTAACTCTTCCAGAGCCACCTCATGCGGTAATTTGGCAGATTGCGGCTCTAGCCCTTTATGCGCCCAAATAATGGGCTGATTTGAATCTAAGGCTTTTATTTTTTTTAACAGTTCGCGAAAACCAGCGGTGGGTACCACAGACAAAATAAGGTCGGCACCCTCTATTGCTACACTCAAGTCATCTTCAACATGTAGATTATCGTTAAATTTAAAATCGCCCAAATACATGGGGTTAGCACGCGCCTTACGCATACCTGAAACGTGCCCGCTACTGCGCGCCCATAAGGAAACCGAATGCTGATGGCTGATATGCATGGCAAGCGCTGTGCCCCATGCGCCTGCGCCTAATACGGCAATTTTAGTCACTGATTAAGCCACCCATTAACTAACACCAGCCATTAATTTATACCCCACAAATTAATCGCCTGCACAAAACCCACAATGCCGTCACGATGCTTCACCTTTACCCAGCCATTTTTAATATTAGGCGAAGCTTGGTTAAGTAAGACCAGTTCAAGCACTACATCTTTTTCAACGGTAGCAAGCATAGGAGATGCTGCATCTTCACTCGATCTTATATCTGTTTTTGCAATCACTAGCGCTGTACGCTTAGCACTTAGCGATTTAGCCTCAACCCAGCTTAAACCACCCAGCTGGTCGCGTACTTTTAGCCAATCGCCCAAATTAACAATAATTTCAACTGGGTAACCGCCACCCAACACATATAACTTGCTGGCTTCTTTAGAAGGTGCATCGTATAAAATTGCCTTGGCAGGCGCAACTGAGCGGAACTCTAAAGCAATGGCCGAAAACGAAAACACCAGGCTAAAAGCCCCGATTAAAATCTTGGCACAGCCTAGCGTTGAGAGAAATTTAAAAGAATTAATTTGGTTTAGCGCCTGCATTTTCTGCTTGCTGTTGTTTTTGTTGCGCAAACAAAGCTTCAAAGTTAATTGGGTTCAGCAACACTGGTGCAAAACCAGCGCGCGTCACCATATCTGAAACCGCTTCGCGCGCATATGGGAACAATATATTTGGGCAAGTTACACCAAGAATGATTTCTAAATTTTCATCTGGCACATTACGAATCGCAAAAATACCTGCCTGCGTTACCTCTACCAAAAATGCAGTTTTATCACCAATTTTTGCTGTCACTGTTACCTTGATGGCTGCTTCAAAAATGCCTTCATCTAATCGTTGCGCTGAGTTTCCCAACTCGATATTAACTTGAGGCGCGCTACGTTCTGTAAAAATCTGTGGTGCATTAGGCACCTCAATAGAAGCATCTTTTACATATAGTTTTTCAATACCAAAACCAGGTTGATTGTCTTGATTCGCTTGCTCTGCTTGCGCCGCCTCGTTTGAAGCTTGTTTCTCTTTTGCCATGTTAGTCCTAAACCGTTTAAAAAATATTAGATTGATAAATTGAATAAAACCGCATTTTAACTTTTTATTGGTTTTTATTCAGCAAATATTACTACGCCAGACATGGCTAAATATTATTGCGCTAATAATAGGTCGAGCTCGCCTGCTAAGTCCAGCGCGCGTAACTCATCAAAACCGCCGATATATTTATCGCCAATGTAAATTTGTGGCACCGTGCGGCGACCTGTTTTTTGCATCATCTCAATACGCTGTTCGGGTGCTAAATCCACGCGGATTTTTTCGATGTCATGCACACCTTTGCTAGTAAGCAGGCGCTCGGCATTGATGCAATATGGACATACAGCGGTTGAATACATCAACACTTTAGGTGCGGCTAATTTGGGCAACGCATTTAAAGACATGGTTTTTATAGTCATACAATTCTTGAGGATTTAACTTTTTACGAGCGGCAATTTAGCTGCTACCCAGCTATCTAAACCACCTTCTAAATTTTGTAATTGACTAAATTTTTGCGCCTGCAAAATACTACATGCAGCTTTAGCGCGCATGCCTTTTTGGCAATGCACCAGTACTGGTTTATCTTTAAATTTTTCAATTTCTTTTAATCGACTAACCAGCTCAGCCACAGGCACATGCTTAGCACCTTGAATATGGCCTGCCGCAAATTCAGCCTCGTCTCGCACATCTAAAATTAAGGGCTTGCTACGATTCATCAGCAATACTGCCTCTGTAGCAGTTACATTTGGCACACCTGAACTGCGGTTTAGCAAGGGCCATAACAAAGCAATACCCGAACCAAGCGCCAAACCAATATAAACTGCATTTTGTTTAATAAATTCAAACATAGTAATTTTAATAACTTTCTATCATCTAGATGATGCTATTTGCAATAAATTCAATGGGATTGCGCTAGATTACCTGCGCTTTTGCTATACGTCTATCTGGGCAGACATTATAATGTATAACTCATCCGTTATTTTAAACTTTTAACCATGCAAACCAGCTCAAACATCACGCCAGTTATATTGTTAATATTAGATGGATTTGGTCACCGCGAAGAAGCGACAGAAAACGCAATCCTGCAAGCGCGCACGCCTAATTTAGATGCGCTTAGACAGCATTACCCGAATACGCTGATTAATGCTTCGGAGCATTATGTCGGTCTGCCAGATGGTCAAATGGGTAACTCAGAAGTAGGACATCTTAATATTGGTGCAGGACGCATTGTATTTCAGGATTTTGAGCGAATTAATAATAGCATTGCTATGGGTGAATTTTTTAAAGACGCTGCCCTAGTGAGTGCATTGCAAAAATTAAAAGTCAGCGACAAAGCATTGCATATTTTTGGGCTTTTATCGGATGGCGGCGTGCATAGCCATATCAGCCACATCCTGGCCATGCTAGAAATGGCCGCAAACCAAGGCTTAAGCAAAATATATGTGCATGCATTTTTAGATGGTCGCGATACCCCACCGATTAGCGCTGTGCCTTATTTAGCAGCTGTAGAAGATAAAATTAAAACCTTGGGCGTTGGTAAAATTGCGAGCATCTCAGGCCGCTTTTATAGTATGGATAGAGACAAGCGCTGGGAGCGCGTCACCCAAGCTTATAATATGATTGTTGACGGTATTGGCGAATATACTGAAACCACAGCAAGTGAGGCTTTGCACAATGCTTACGCACGCAAAGAATCAGACGAATTTGTAAAATGTACGGCGATACGCAAGCCAGACGAAGCGCCAACGCGCTTGGAAGATGGCGACTGCGTGGTGTATATGAACTTTAGAAGTGACCGTGCGCGCCAACTTACCGATGCCATACTCAATGAAAAATTTGATGGTTTTGCACGTAGCCGCGTACCACAACTTTCAAACTACTTTACGTTGACGCAATATGATGCAAACCAAACCAAAGCCACACCGATATTTGCACCATTTACGGTGCCCAACACGTTTGGGGAGTATTTACAAAACTTAGGTTTAACACAATTGCGCATTGCCGAAACCGAAAAATACCCACATGTCACTTTCTTTTTTAACGGTGGCGAAGAAACTGTGTTTAAAGGTGAAGACCGCATTATGGTGCCTTCTCCAAAGGTAACCACCTATGATTTACAACCAGAGATGAGCGCTGCAGAAGTCACGGATAAATTAGTAGATGCCATTCATAGTAAAAAATATAGTGCAATTATTTGTAATTATGCCAATGGTGATATGGTCGGACATACGGGCATTCTACAAGCGGCAATAAAAGCCGTTGAAACCTTAGATACCTGCGTCGGACGCGTAGTTAAAGCCGCCCAAGCCACTGGCGCAGAAGTGATTATCACCGCCGACCATGGCAATGCAGAACAAATGTTTGATCCAACAAGCAATCAAGCACATACGCAACACACAACCAACCTTGTGCCCTTTATTTACGTGGGTCGCAACGCTACTTTAACCAAAACTGGTGCACTTTCAGATATTGCACCTACCTTATTGACCATGATGGGCTTAGCGCAGCCGCGTGAGATGACAGGAAAAAGCTTGCTTGAATTAAGCGCATAAAATCTGATGTCAAAAAGACCGCTAATGAAATGGCTGACTATATGCCTGCTATGTTTTTTTGCAGCCAACACCTACGCAGCTAAAAAAATTGACGCTGCAAAAGAAGACTTAAGTGATCTGCACGAAAAAATTGACGCCTTAAAAAAAGAGCTCGATAACAATCAAGAAGCGCACAAAGATGCTGCTGATGCACTAAAAAATTCTGAAACGGCTATTAGCGCGGCAAATCGAAAATTACGCGAAATTAATCAAAAGCAAAACCTGAATAAAAACGCGCTTAATAGCCTTAAAAAACAATCACTCACCATTAATGAAAGTTTAAGCCAGCAGCAAAATCGCTTAAGCACTTTGCTTAAGCATCAATATATGCGCGGCAACCAAAGTTACGCCCAGCTAATTTTGCAAGATAAAAACCCCAGTGAGATTGCGCGTGATGTTAAGTATTTTTCATACATCGCCAAAGAACATGCTAAGTTAATTGATGATATGCAGGGCAGTTTAAACAAAGTAAAAGAACTGAATAATCAAACTTCGGCTGCTTTGCAAAAAGTCGCTGAACTAAAAATAAAGCAAGAAGCTGAAAGAAAAGAACTTGAACAGCAAAAGCAGGAGAAAGCCAAAGTCGTTAAAACACTTTCAAAGCAAATATCTGCGCAACGTAGTGAGATTAAAAAGCTATCTCGCGACGAAAAAAACTTATCTCAATTGGTTGAGCGTTTGGCAAAAATAGTGCCTAAAAAGACAAAAAAACCAGTTAAGAAAAATGCGAAAAAAACCACGAATGATGATAGTGATAAAAATCAGACGATTGCCAAAAATGAACAAACACCCACCAATGCTTACGCGGGCAGTAATTTTGCCGCACTTAAAGGCAAACTCAATTTACCAGTAAGAGGTGAACTTACCAATCGTTTTGGTAGCGCGCGCCAGGATACTGGAATCTCATGGAAAGGCCTGTTTATTCGCGCAACTGAAGGCGCTGATGTAAAATCAGTCGCAAGTGGTCGCGTTATTTTTGCCGATTGGATGCGCGGCTTTGGTAACTTAATTATTGTCGATCACGGCGATGGTTATATGAGCTTATACGGCAATAACCAAGCGGTGTTTAAGCGGGTGGGCGATGATGTCGACGGCGGAGATGCAATTGCATCCGTTGGCAACAGTGGCGGTAATGAGAGCAACGGTTTGTACTATGAACTGCGTCGCCAAAGTAAACCTTTCGACCCACTCAGTTGGAGTGTGGTGCGTTAAGCAAAATCTAAACAAAAAAGCGCACATTAAGTGCGCTTTTTTAATTAAAACTTATATGACTTATCTACCAGTCACTACTTGCAGTCATTACTTGGCTTCTGGCGCTGCCTCGGCTGGTGCTTCTGCAGGTGCTTCTACTGCTGGAGGCGCTTCACCAGGAATCATAGGCATCGGCGTGCCTGCCATGGCTTCTGCGTTGATTTTATCTTGCTCTTCTTTTGTGCGTGTAATGCCTGGCACACGCTCTTCAGCTGTTGGCTCATAGCCGCCAACTGATTCTACTACTGGCGCTGTTTCAGCTGCTGGCGCTGCCGCTTCTGCAGGCGCTGCTTCTACTGGTTCTTCAGCAGCTTTTTCACCACATGCACCTAATAATAAGGCGCCTAATAATGCTGGAACTAATAACACTGATTTTAATTGCATCTTCAATTCTCCTAAATTATAAATTAATTATATCTGCTATCCAAAAAGATAGACTTAAACCATTAAACAGCAAAATTTTAGCTAGAGTACAGTACTACGACAACAAAATAAACTTAAAGTGCATTTTCATCACAATATTTCGCAATCAATCGCCCATTTGCGTAGGCTTCCATCTCATATTGGCTTTGCATATAACCTTTTCGACACGACCATATATATTTGAATAAGCTCATCCCATGCAAAAATTGTGAAACATGCGTGAGCTCATGCCCCAGCAACTCCGCACCACGTTTGGTATTTGGCGCATATGCATCTGGTCTAAAATAAATGCGGCACCCTAAAACCACCGCACACATATTGCGACGTAACCAAAACGGAACGCTACCACCAGCGCTACCATCAATAATCCGTGCCTTTTCTAGCACAATGTGTGCGAAATACGGCTTAAATAAAGCGCGTTCTTGCGCTGTTAATGGGCGGCCTTGCTCAAACATAGCGTTTACTCAAAGTTACTCACCTATCAGGTGCATGATGATACGACGCGTTGCTGGCATGTGCCGATGCTCAAATAGAAAAATACCTTGCCATTGCCCTAAGGCTACTTTGCCTTCTAGCAATGGAATCGATAAACTGGTTTGTGTGAGCGCTGTGCGCACGTGCGCAGGCATATCGTCTGGGCCTTCCACTGTATGAATAAATAAATCATCGCCATCTGGCACTAGGCGATTAAAAAATGATTCCATATCTACCAACACATCACTATCGTAATTTTCGTTAATCAACAAACTAGCAGAAGTGTGTTGAATATAGAGCGTGAGCAAGCCTGTGCTTAGACCTAGCGAATTTGCCCAAGCTAATACTTGGGGCGTAATGTCGTAAAGTTTGCGGCCTTGGGCTTTGGTTTGAATGGTTTGTGTAAACTGATGCATAAACTCTCGCTTAGAAACGCTGACATTGAAACTGCCATTTTAAATCATTCGTTATACCTTATGTTTCTTTCTAAACTACGACTATTTTTTAAAACTAAGCATCGATTAACCCTCTCTTTCAAGCTTAAACACAGCACATACCACCCTATAATTCTGTAGTTGCGCTGATTTCGTATGCAAAATCTCAAGCTAGATACTTTGATATAACGTTTATACATCTTGCTTTGAGAACAAAACATTAACAAAAAAAAGAAAAAAATGAATAACTTATTTGTCACACCAATTGACTCTAAAACTAACGTAGATGAACCTCTAACGTTAGATAATACCCGCGTGCCTATTATCCTTGCCGTAGATGATCAACCAATTACACGAGAATTGTTAGCGGCAATGATTAAAGCCCATGGTTTAGAAGTGGAAACAGCGGCTGATGGTGTACAAGCGTTATCTATGTGGAATACAAAGCGACACCCACTTATCATTACGGATTGCCGTATGCCGCATATGGACGGTTTTGCCCTTGCAAAAGAAATTCGTCATATCGAACAGGCAGAAAATTTGCAGCCAAGCGCCATTATTGCTTTGACTGCAAATGTAATTCAAGAAGAACAAGTTCGTTGTGAAGAAGCTGGCATGGATGACTTTCTTACCAAGCCGATCAATATGGATCAGCTCAAATCCATACTATCAAGCTACGTCCAAGTAAAAACAGCCTCTGGCCACGGTAGCCCTATCATTTCGATGTCCAATGAAGACTGCTCCCCTATTGATAAAACCATACTTGATCAGGTTTTGCCAGATAGCATGACGCAGACAAAAGTATTGAAAGACCTGCAACACCACATTCATCATGATTTCGATCAATTACAACAACTTATACATGAGGATGATTTGGTCAACGCAGAATTTACTGCGCATCGCATGAAAGGTTCATGTAGGATGGTAGGCGTCATTGATATCGCGAACGTATGTGCAGAGATTGAAAAAAAAGCACAACTTGGTAGCATGGCCATTTCAGACATGGCATTATCCACTTTGGGTCAAAGCATCCGTGAATTTGATGCTTATATGCACCACCAACTCAGTAACTCTAGTTAGTCTAAAAATAAATAACAATTTTTAGGATTAGTGGATGATGCAAATTAACGAACCTAACGTTTTAATTGCTGAAGATGATGATTTCCAGCGCAACATTATCGTAGAAATGTTGCGCTCGCTTGGTTTGCATTCTATTTTTGAAGCAGCAAATGGTCACGAAGCGCTAGAAATTATTCGGAATGCGAATCCCAAAATAGACCTGATATTCTCTGACCTCAAAATGCCTAAAATGGATGGCATGGAATTTCTTCGGCACTTAAGTAAAGAAAACCATCATATTGAAATCGTAATTTTAAGTGCGATGGATAAAAAACTGCTGTCTGCCGTCAATAAAGTCTCCAGTCTTTATGACATAAAACTGTTGGGCGCGATAGAAAAACCCATGAACTTACAACAACTAAAAAATATTCTTTCCAAAAGTGGGAAAACTCAGGTCGACCATAAACCCAAACAAGGTTTAAAGGAATTTAATTTCTCTGTCGAAGAAATTCTTGAAGGCATTCGCCAAAAGCAATTCAAGCCTTATCTACAACCTAAAGTAGATTTAAACACGGGGCAAATTGTAGGCGCTGAAGCTCTTGCAAGATGGATACATCCGGAGCATGGGGTGATTCTGCCATACGCTTTTATTCCTAAATTAGAAGAAAGCAAACAAATCGATACCCTCACCTTCATGATGTTAGAAGAGTCCGCATTGGCATGCCAATCGTTACTGGATAAAAACTACACCACTCATATTGCAGTCAATCTTTCTTTAGTCTCCTTAAACAATCCAGACATAGCAGAAAAAATCACGTCCGTGATTAAAAAAGCTGGCGTTGATCCTAAATATATCACCTTAGAAATTACAGAATCTACTGCCATGACTGATGCCCCTCAAGCGTTGGAAAACCTAGCGCGTTTATATATGAATGGCTTTACTCTTTCCATTGATGATTACGGCACTGGCTATTCCAATCTACAGCAACTCACTCGTGTCGCATTCGGTGAGCTAAAAATTGATCGATCTCTTATACAGGGCATTGCCAACAATGAGGCCATGCTAATTGTGGTTGCATCTAATATTGATATGGCACATAAATTAAAAATTAAGAGCGTAGCCGAAGGGATTGAGACTGAGCAAGATTGGAAAATGCTCGGGAAAATGGGCTGCGATATTGGACAGGGTTACTACATTGCCAAGCCCATGAGCGTTGAAGATTTTTACAGCTTCATTGATAACTATCAAACACCAGACACTTCGCACAACCCTGTATATCACCACGTTAAAGCTAAAACCAAGACCAGCAGTACATATGAAATATTAGTAATAGAAGACGATAACTTCACACGCAATATTATTCTGAAAACACTCAATAGCTTAGGCTATCTACAAACGACCGCTGTCGCAGACGCGCAGTCAGCCATCGACTTATTTGAGAGATATCAGTTTGATCTCATCATTACAGATATTTTTATGCAAAATATCAATGGGTTAGATCTCATCAAACGCATTAGAACCAGTAAAACATTTGCCAAGCCTAATACACGTATTATTGTACTGAGTGGGCTTACACAGACAAGAGCTGTTAGCCTCGCTATGGCGCTCAATGTCAATTGCCTCTTAGTCAAACCTTTAATCCCTAATATCATTGATGGGAAAATCCGAAGTGTGATGAATGAGCCTTCGCGTATCCAGGCCGAAATTGCCTACGAAACGGTAAATACAGATATTCAAGGCATCGAAGTTATCGAAACCATCGACATCAAAGAATCTGAATCTTCTAGCGTCAACAAACCAGTTTATAGCCCATTTAATTAGCCCAGTTAACACTTGCGGCGTAATGTCGTGATGCTTACGCTTGTACCTTAGCGCTGATTTGCTGTGTAAATTGATGTACGCCTGATGCTTTTTTAAAAATATTTGACATCACAAAATTGTTAGTTTAACCTTTAGGTTAATTAACTAATTGGTTAAATATATGCCTACTGATCACCTCAGTAATACTTTTGCAGCCCTTGCTGACCCTACGCGCCGCGCGATTTTAGCGCGCTTGGCATTGGGTGAAACTTCTGTGAATGAAATCGCCGAGCCATTTGAAATGAGCTTGCCTGCGGTGACCAAGCATTTAAAAGTACTACAGCGCGCGGGTTTGATTTCGCAAAGTCGCCAAGCGCAATGGCGGCCATGCAAGCTGGAAGCTGCACCCATGCAAGAGGTTGCCAATTATCTCGAGCAATATCGTCAGCTATGGGAACAGCGTTTTGACCAATTAGACAGCTTTTTGAAAGATTTACATTTACAAGCAAAGGAAAATCAACATGAATAAACTTAACCTCAACCCCGAGCTAGACCTAGTACTAGAGCGCATTATCGACGTGCCACGCGAACTGGTGTGGCAAGCTTGGACGACCCCTGAGAAGCTGATGCCGTGGTTTTGTCCACTGCCTTGGAAAACGGTGGAATGCGAGATTGACTTACGCGTAGGCGGAAAATTTTACACAGTGATGCAATCCCCAGAAGGGCAAAGTTTTCCAAATACTGGTTGTTATTTGGAAATTATTCCAAACGAAAAACTGGTGTGGACAAATGCCGTTGAGCCAGGTTTTCGCCCAGCCAAAACGCCAGAAGCCAATCCAGGCCATGAGTGCGCAGAATTCTCAATGACTGCAATCATTATGCTAGAACTGCATGCAAAGGGCACAAAATATACTGCGCTGGTGATGCACGCCACCAAAGAAACACGTATTCAACACGAAAAAATGGGCTTTGAAGAGGGCTGGGGAGCTTGTCTAGACCAACTTGTTGCAATGATTAAGAAAGATTTAAATTAACACGTTACACGATGCCCTGCGAGGCAATGCCCCAGGGCACCCTCTCTCAACTCACTTCATGAGTTTGATTCACCTTGTATCCATGCGGATCCCAGAGCATCATATAATGATATTTTTATAGAAACTACCAATAAGGATATCCATAATTTAAGCCCCAACCAAAGCGCGAGCCACGAAAGCGTGATCCGTAATACGGCCTGCCGTAATAAGCGCCAAATCTAGGCCCCCAAAATGGGTCATAGTATAGCCGTTCCCGTGCAATATCTCGCTCACGCTTGAGGATTTTTTGCGCAGCCAAAGTTTCTTTGTTGCGTTTATTTAGCTCATCTGCAATCGCATTTTGTTTCGCTAGCTCATTGGCTTGTCCAATATAATCTAGCACTTTCACATCGACACCTTGTTTATTTAAATCAAGCACTTGTGTAGGTGTGAGCTCATAGCGCGAATTGCTGGTTTTAATTTTTTCGATAATCTCATCTGGCGTTTTGCCTGCTTTGCTATCGGCAACAATTTCATCCAAACTGACAGTTGCCACTGCTGGCGGCATTAATTTTGCCAGCTCTTCTGGCGTAATTCGCTCTACACTGCCTTGCTGAGCATCTGTGCGGGCACCAGTACTCGCACAGGCGGATAAACATAAAGCAATTAAAACTGTAGCAATTAAATTTAACTTCATTTTGAGCGCCCTTTCTTAATCACTGGCGATGCATTCGTAATACTCGCGTCGAAATCATGCCGTTTTGCTTGGTATAAACCCAATACTTTTTTGACGTAAGCGCGTGTTTCTCTGTAGGGTGGTACGCCTTTATATCGGTCTACCGCACCTTCACCCGCATTGTAAGCGGCGACTGCCAGCGTCACATCGCCCCGATAATACGAGAGCAACCAGCGCAGATATTTAACGCCACCTTTAATATTTTGCGATGCGTTAAACGCGTTTTTTACATTAAAACGTTCTGCAGTGGCAGGAATTAACTGCATTAATCCATGCGCATTCGCGTTAGATTTAGCTTTAATTTTAAAGTTCGATTCTGCGGTAATAATCGATAACACCAACTTGGCATCAACCTTGTGCCAATCAGCAATAGTTTGCACTAAATCGACCACCCAGCGTTTATTTTTAGGTAGCTTGGCCACATAAGAATCGATAGCAGGTGAACCTTGAGAGCTTGCATATTGATGCGCTGGCGCATGCTCTGGCGCAACAGCCTCTAGTGCACAGGGAGGTGTAGCATCGGTTTTAATTTCTATCGTCTCAAGCATTTTCTGTGCTTCAAAATGCCCGTGCGTAGATGCAATGCCAAATAAATTAGCGGCGTAATCTCGATTTTGCGGCACACCGCGACCAAATGCATACAGCATGCCTAGTCTATAAACGCCTTCCGCGCTACCATAGCGCGCAGCTTCACAATATAAGTTTGCGGCTTTCCAAGGGTTTTCTATGTCGTTTTCGTCTGAAACTAATTGACTCGCCCGCTCTAGCAAATCTCTAACTACTGGCGGTTCGTTATCAAACGTTTCCTGCTCGTCTTGCGTATAGGCAAACAGGCTCTGACTTGTAAAAAACAAACCTAAAATCACTAACCATTTTTTTGCACTACTGTGCATTTTGTGTTTGCTAACTCGCCTTGTTAAAAACCATTTTTCCGCTCGCATAATCAATGACTATGGAATCTTTCGCCACAAAATTCCCCGCTAAAATCTCCCGTGCGAGTGGGTTTTCAATCTCACTTTGTATCGCACGTTTTAGTGGGCGCGCTCCATAAACTGGGTCAAACCCTGCACTGGCGATTTCCGCAAGTGCTGCATCGCTTATTGTCACAGCAATATCCAACGCATGTAAGCGTTTAGTTAAGTACTGTAACTGTATCGCCGCAATCGCTTTTACATTTGCTTCATCCAGACTATGAAAAACGACTACCTCATCGATTCTGTTGACAAATTCTGGCCTAAAGTGCGATTTCACCTCGCCCATCACCGCCAATTTCACCACTTGGTAATCTTGATCAGCCATGCTTTGTATCATCTGTGAGCCTAAGTTCGAAGTCATGATAATCACCGTATTTTTAAAGTCCACCGTGCGGCCTTGGCCGTCGGTTAAACGCCCGTCATCCAACACTTGTAACAATACATTAAATACGTCTGGGTGCGCTTTTTCTACTT
>JANNOS010000045.1:0-7933 GCA_031399315.1 Methylophilaceae bacterium
CAATTTGACCCGGTGGACGCTTCCAATACAGCTTTCGACGGCGGTATATTTTGGATGAGCAATACAACTGGCCAACGCAGCAGGGGCTATCGTGTTTTTTGGATGGACAATTCTTGGCGCGCAGAAGTCATCGCAGATAGAAAGAAACAATCGTTTAGAAGCTGCTATTACCACGCTGGATAAAGAAATTGCAGATATTAAGAACTTGAAAGATCAAATCAGTAATGTGTTGGAGCGCAAGCAGGTGGTTGAAAACCTGCAAACCAATCGCAGTCAATCGGTGGTTATATTAGATGAGCTAACACGTCAATTACCAGAAGGTCTGTTTTTGAAAAGTATAAAACAGCAAGGGAATATAATTACGCTTCAGGGGGTGGCAGATACAAATGCGCGAGTAGCTACCTTAGTTAGGAACTTAAGTGTTTCTAACTGGATGGAGTTACCAAATTTGGTGGAAATTAAGTCTTCTACATTAAATGGTATCAGGATAAATGATTTCACGCTGACAGTAAATTTGAAGGCGCAAAAAGCGGAAGCAGCCCCTAATAATAAAACGGGAGCTAACTAAATGAAATTAGAAGATTTTAATAATATTGATTTTAAAAATGCAGGTAGCTTACCTATACCTGTTAAGTTAGTGTTGTTAGGTTTTTTGTCACTAGTTTTAATCGGGTTAGGCTATTGGTTTTTGTGGAGTCCTGAAATTGATGAGTTGGAGCAGGCAAAAGCTAAAGAGCAAGAGTTACGTCAAACGTTTTTAGCTAAAAAAGCGCAAGCAGTCAAAATTGAGGCGTATAAGCAACAAATGATAGATATTGAAAAAACGTTTGGTGCCTTGCTAAAGCAATTACCAGATAAGTCTCAGATGGATGGTTTGCTAACTGATATTAACCAAGCGGGATTAGGGCGTGGTCTAGAGTTTGAGTTGTTTAAGCCAGGACAGGAAATAGCGGCAGATTTTTATGCGGAGATGCCAATTCAAATTAGAATTATAGGTAACTATCATGATATTGGTGCATTTGCTACCGACATATCTAAATTATCAAGAATTGTAACTTTAAATGATTTGTCTATTGCTCCAATAAGTATTGCAGGGAAAGAAAGTGTGCTAACGCTTGAGGCTGTAGCAAAAACTTACCGATATTTAGATACTTCTGAAATTGCATCTAAAAAGGTGGTTAAATAATGCCTTTAAATCTCATGAAAAAGCCAAATTCTATACATCGGCTGTTATTTATTGCTTTATTAGGGCTTGTGCTTACCGCCTGCAGTGGCGGAGAGGGCGATGATTTAGATAAATTTATGGCTAATGCTGCAAATGATATGAGTAAAGGTGTTGAACCTTTGCCTGAAGTCTTGCCGTATTCACCCTTACAATACAATGCTGATGGAATATTATCTGACCCATTTAAAGCACGCAAAGCTATAGGCAAAGCAAGTTCGTTACAACCAAATACGAATCGACCTAAAGAAGCGCTTGAAGCCTATCCTTTAGAAAGCTTAAAATATGTGGGGTCGCTAAGCAAAAACAAACTTAACTATGCTTTAATCAAAACACCAGACAACACCGTACAACAAATTAAAAAAGGTAATTATATTGGTCCTAATTTTGGCTTGGTAACTCAAATTAATGAAGCTGAAATAGTAATTAAAGAAATTATCCAAGACGACCTGACAGGTGATTGGGTAGAACGTAGTGCGAGTATTAATCTGCAAGAATAAATGATTGGAATGAACATGATTAAAATGATGGCAAGATTATTTACGCTGATGCTGCTTGTTAGCATTAGCTTTGTAAGCAATTCGTTTGCAGCTGAAGAAGATCTTTTTAGTAATCAAATTGAAAAGATTGATTTCTCAGCACTTTCTGGCGGACGTGTCAGTATTCGTGTTCAACTTAAAGAACCACTCGCAAATCCACCAGCTGGTTTTACACTGAATAATCCAGCGAGAATTGCATTAGATTTTCCTAAAATAGGAAATGGCTTAGCGAAAAACAATATAGTAAATGAACAAGGTGCGCTTAAGAGCGTGTCGTTGGCACAAGCTAAAGATCGTACGCGTATGGTGTTGAACTTGTCTAGAAACGTTGGCTATAATACAGTAATTAGCGGCAACGACGTTATCATTACTTTGCAGGGTAACGAGGCTTTAGCAGCTGGTTCACCTGCAACAGAGACTCGCTTTGCAGAGTCTCGAGCCACTAACCAAGAGCATGCAATTACTAATGTTGATTTTGCACGTGGTAAAAATGGAGAAGGACGTATTATTGTAGACTTATCTGATGCCAATACAGGGATAAATATTAAACAAAAAGGCAAGCTTCTTACTGTTGATTTTGTCAATACCGATGTGCCAGCTGAGCTGCAACGCCGGTTAAATGTCATCAATTTTAATACACCAGTGTTATACGTAGATACGATGAAACAAGGCAAAAATGGTCGTATGGTGATTGAGCCTAAAGGTAATTGGGAGCAGTCAGCCTATCAGGCAGATAACAAATTCATTATAGATGTTCGCCAAGTTATTGAAGACCCAAATAAATTGGTTCGAGGCAATAAACCAGGCTATGCAGGTGAGAAATTATCTCTAAATTTTCAAAATATTGAAGTGCGCTCTGTCTTGCAAGTGATTGCTGACTTTACAGGTTTAAACATTATTGCTAGCGATACAGTAACTGGCAACCTCACATTGAGACTTAAAGATGTGCCATGGGATCAAGCATTGGATATTATTATGAAAAATAAAGGATTGGCAATGCGAAAAATAGGTAACGTTATTACAGTTGCCCCAGCGGAGGAAGTGGCCGCAAAAGAGAAAGCACAGTTTGAGGCAGTTAATGCTATAGAGGATTTAGAGCCATTGCGTACAGAGGCATTTTCATTAAAGTATCAAAAAGCAGACGACTTTAAAGCGCTAATCACTGGAGCAAATACTGTTGGAGGCGCTACTGGTGGGAGCGGGCAAGCTAGAGGCATTTTGTCGAAACGAGGAACAGCGAATACTGACATGAGGACGAATACTTTATTTGTTCAGGATACGGCTAAAAAATTAGATGAAGTTCAAGAAATTTTAAACAAAGTAGATATTCCCGTGAGACAAGTGATGATTGAATCGCGTTTAGTAGTTGCAGATGATAAGTTTAGCAAACAATTAGGTGCTAGGTTCGGGGTACAAAGCGCCACTACACCAGGAAAAAATGCACTGAGTATAGGCGGTAATCTCAATAATACAAGTGCAGCAACGGGTTCAACTACAACAGCATCAGCAATTGGCAATACAGGCGGGCTAAATTCCAATTTACCTTCTACGCTTGCAAATTCTGGAACTATTGCATTCAGTTTATTTAGGCTGCCAGCAGGATTGTTGCTAAACTTAGAACTCAGTGCCTTAGAGACTGACAAACGAGGTAAGATAGTATCTAGCCCGCGTGTAACTACCGCAAACCAGCAGAAAGCAATTATAGAACAAGGCACTGAGATTCCATATCAGGAGGCTTCGAGTAGTGGCGCAACTTCAGTTGCATTTAAAAAGGCAGTTTTAAGTTTAGAAGTAACACCACAAATCACACCTGATGATAAAATTATTATGGACTTGATTGTTAAAAAAGATAGCGTAGGAGATACATTCCGACTTGATGATGTTGAAATTCCTTCTATCAATACGCAAAAAGTGGACACAAAAGTTTTAGTGGCAAATGGTGAAACTGCCGTGCTTGGCGGGATTTATGAACAAAACGAGCGTAATGATGTTGATAAAGTACCGTTCTTTGGTGACTTGCCCATTATAGGCAATGCATTTAAACGCAGAATTAAGCAGGATGATAGGACAGAGTTGCTAATATTCATTACCCCAAAAATTATGGATGAAAGTTTAGGGTTAAGATAATTTAAATAAGTCAGACCTGACAGAACCTTCGCTTTGCCTTAAAATGCCTATCATTAACGTGATAGGCATTTTTATTTTGGTTACTAATACGCGTAACATATATTTTGTAGGCTTGATGGGCGCTGGCAAAACAACAATTGGTAAATTGTTAGCTAAGCATTTGGGCAGAGATTTTTACGATACTGACTATGAAGTTGAAAAACGAACAGGCGTTAAGATTCCTGTGATATTTGAATTAGAAGGCGAAGCAGGATTTCGTAAACGTGAAACCGCCGCGATTCAAGATCTAACGCAGCTCAATAATATTGTGATGGCGACAGGTGGCGGCGCTGTGATTCTTGAAGAAAACAGACGCATGTTGCAAGACAGCGGTATAGTCATTTATTTGCGTGGTAGCGTACATGACTTATGGCTTAGAATGCGTAACGATAAGCATAGGCCTTTGCTACAAAATGTAGATATCCACGCTAAGCTTGAGCAACTTTACGCAGAACGCGATCCGTTTTATAGGCAAACGGCTACCCTTACATTTGATACTGGTAATCAACCAGTGGCGAATATACTTAAGCAAATTGAAAAATCGATCGCAAAGTTATAAAGATAATATGACACAAACCTTACAAGTAGCGCTTGATAGTCGTGCCTATCCAATACACATCGGTCGAGGCTTAATACACAATGTTGAGCTGATATTACCGCACTTAACGCGTAAGCAAGTCGCCATTGTGACTAACGTGATAGTTGCGCCTTTATATCTTGAAAAGCTTGCTAAACCATTACGGGATGCTGGCGTAAGTGTGATTGAAATTATTTTGCCTGATGGTGAAGCGTATAAAAATAGTGAAACACTTAACCAAATATATAACGCTTTATTGCAAAACCGTTGCGAGCGTAGCACTACGCTAATCGCACTTGGCGGCGGGGTCATTGGCGATTTAACAGGCTATGCGGCGGCTACATATTTGCGCGGAGTGCCTTTTATTCAAATCCCGACCACTTTACTTTCGCAAGTGGATTCTAGTGTGGGGGGTAAGACAGGTATTAACCATCCGCTTGGTAAAAACATGATAGGTGCGTTTTATCAACCAAAGTTGGTGTTGGCTGATATTGACACTTTGCAAACCTTACCGAAGCGCGAGCTTTCTGCCGGAGTTGCAGAAGTCATTAAATATGGTTTGATACGTGATGCTGATTTTTTTGATTGGCTAGAAACGAATATCGAAAAGCTCATGGCATTAGATGATGCAGTGGTAAGTTATGCGATTTATCGCTCTTGCAAAAACAAGGCTGAGGTGGTGGCTGCCGATGAGCATGAAGCTGGCGAGCGCGCGCTACTTAATTTGGGCCACACGTTTGGTCATGCGATAGAAAACGCTATGGGCTATGGCGTTTGGCTGCATGGCGAAGCGGTGGCTGCAGGCACAATGCTGGCGGCACATTTATCTCACCGCATGGGCTGGTTAAGTGAGACTGAGTTTTCTCGTATGCATGCCCTGCTAAGCGCATCCAGCTTGCCTCTCAGGGCACCTAATTTAGGCGCAGAAAAGTATTTAGATTTAATGCAATCTGATAAAAAAGTGGCGGATGGAAAAATTCGTCTCGTGTTACAGCAAGGTATAGGTAAGGCGGTAATCACCAGTGATTATGACGCGGGTATGCTAAAACAAACCTTGGAAGCTATTGTTTAGCATATGCTAGCTACTTTAATGTTGGCACCTTACGCAGCAAATCCTGAAGCCTCACTTGGCCGCCAGCATGAAGAGCCAAATTCGCAGCTTATTAATGGCGTTCCTGTGCGCAATGCCTTTCAGCGCGATAGAGACAGAATCATACATTCCACTGCATTTCGCCGTTTGGAATATAAAACCCAAGTGTTTGTGAATCACGAAGGTGATTTATTTCGTACGCGCCTCACGCACAGCCTAGAAGTCGCACAACTTGCACGTGGCATTGCGCGCACGCTCAGTTTGCATGAAGATTTAACTGAGGCAATCGCGCTAGCACACGATTTGGGGCACACGCCTTTTGGACATGCTGGGCAAGATGCGCTTAACGACTGTATGCGTAACTACGGTGGTTTTGAGCATAATTTACAGTCACTTCGCGTGGTAGATAAACTTGAGCAACGCTATGCAGAATTCGATGGGTTAAACCTCACGTTTGAGCTGCGCGAAGGCATCTTAAAACATTGTTCAATCAAAAATGCCAAGCAACTAGGCGATGTCGGCTTGCGGTTTATCAATAAGACCAATCCTAGCCTAGAAGCGCAAGTGACTAACTATGCTGACGAAATTGCCTATAATAATCATGATGTTGATGATGGTTTGCGTTCTGGCTTGATTACAATAGAACAATTAGGCCAAGTCGAATTATTTGCAGAACAGTTAGCACTGGTACAGAGTAAATATCCTAAGCTTGAACAAAAACGCCTGAGACACGAAACAATTCGACGCATGATCAATGTGCTGGTGGTAGATTTATGTACGCAAACCACTCAAAACATTGCGGAAAGACAACCAAAAAATATAGCAGATATTCGCCAAGCCCCTTATTTGGTAGGATTTAGCGATGAGATAGCAGCAAAAAATTTAGCGCTCAAACAGTTCTTGCGTAAAAATTTATATCAGCACCCTAAGGTAAGTCAAATGAGCAATAAGGCTGAACGGATTATTCGTGAATTGTTTGCAATATTTTTAGGCGATGTAAACCTGATGCCACAAGAGTTTCAAGAATATGCAAAGATAGACAAGGCCCGCGCGGTTGCGGACTACATTGCTGGCATGACTGATAGGTTTGCTATAAGTGAGCATCGCAGACTATTTAAAAATGGAAATGTTGTTTAAAAGTAGCAAGGCATGAGTTATTTAAGTGCCTCAATTAATGGTTGTAAAAATTCTTCATAGTTTTTCCAACGTTGCACAGAGGTTTTATAGATTGGTTGCCTTACTTGCCAATGAGAAGCGGTTTTAACAGTGCGCTCTAATTTGTGTGATGCCAAGCAGGCATCATCCCATTCTAATCCAATATGACCAATTAATTTACGTGACCAAAATTCTGGGTCAGCAATCGTGTCCTCATAGTTAATGTCTAAAATTCTGCCTGGCAATACTTCATGCCAGTGGCGCATAATGCGTTGATACTGCTTGTAATGAAAGCCTAAATTACTTAAGTCATATGCATAATCATGTGCTGCATTAAAGCTTTGAAAGAAAATAGATAAACATGTATCAATCGGGTTTCGCATCGTGTGAATAATTTTTACATCGGGGAAAAGCAAGGCAATTAAACCTAAGCGTAAAAAGTTATGCGGCACTTTGTCAGTAATATGTTTAGGATTTGTATCTGAGCCTGCTATCTTTCTTAAAGTAGACTCGTACATGTTGGCGATGTCTCTAGCTTGCTCTGTTTTAGTTTCTTTTACACATTCCGGGTAAGGTATTTCAGTGCTTAGCCTTAGGGGCATAGCCGTTGGGGCTTTGCCCCAAAAAAACACTTCACCAGCACCAATCACGCTAGGGTGGCTAGAAATAATTTGTTCAGTTAAAGTTGTGCCAGAGCGTGGCATACCTATAATAATGACAGGTAGATTACTTTCTACCCCCAAGTGTTTAAAATCATTAAACAACTGAGCATTATATATCTCAATTAATTTAGAAAATTTATTTTCATCAGCCTCAGTATTGTAGTTTAAGGTTTTATTTTTTAAACGATTTCCAATCGAATAATGCTTAAAAGCTTTTGCATAATTGTTTTGGTCATCATAAATTTTACCTAACGCAAAATGCGTGTGGTACTTGGTCTCATCTTTAATTTCAACTGAATCATTTGTTGTAAACTTTAGAAGTTGTTCGGCCAAGCCATCGTCCGACTTAGATTTTTTCATTCTAGATTTTAACAAATAACCATCAGGTTTACTGATATCAATCGCAATAATTTCATCACATAGTTCAATTCCTTTAGTTGAATTTCCAAGCTCTTGGTACACTTGACCTAAGCCCAATAAGGAGGATAGCCGCTTAGGTTCTTTTTATAGCGCGGTATTATA
>JANNOS010000069.1:0-17195 GCA_031399315.1 Methylophilaceae bacterium
CGTAGATGGTGCCTGAGAAATTAACGGTATCTTGTGGTACTACCCCAAAGTTATTACGTAATTCATTGGCTGCTAGGTTGCTGATGTCTTGCCCATTGAGTTTGATATTGCCTTGTTGCGGTCGGTAGAAACCGAGTAACAGTTTAGCCAAGGTGCTTTTACCACACCCACTGGGGCCCATCACCAATACGCAATGCCCTGCTTGAATGTTAAAGCTGAGGTTTTGATAAAGCCATGGCAGGTCATCGCCATATCTAAAGCCCAAGCTATCGACTGTGATATTGGTTGCTTGATTGACATTGGCGCGGGTTGGGATGAGCGTCATCGGCTCAGCTGGCGCGTTCATCACATCGCCGAGGCGTTTCACTGCATGATTTATAATTAAAAACTTTGCTTGTTGAAACTCTTGCCATAAGCCTACTAAGCGCATGACGGGTTGCGACAGTCTGCCTGAGAACATTTGAAAGGTGACCAGCATACCAATGGTGAAGTTGGTGTTGTGCATGACTAGCCAAGCACCAACACAAAGAATCGCCAGTGTTTGCAGTTGGTCTAAGGTATTGGCAGCAGTGTTGTAAGTAATAGAGAGTTTACGACTATCAAAGCTGGCATTGAGATAGGTGCTTAAGTAGTTGCCAAAGGTTTGTTTAAGTTGATAATCCATTTTTCAGTATATTTTTATTTTTTACCATCAATTGATTTAGCATCATCCTAAGTGACTATCGTCATTTGTTCAACATTTGATTTATTCCACTCGAAATTTAATCATGATGATTTATAAAAACTATTAAAAATGCTAAAATTCTGTTTTTATGTAAGTTGTTCATTTTTTTATTATTTATTGGAGTTTCACATGGCTGTAGAACGTACCCTTAGCATTATCAAACCAGATGCAGTTGCAAAAAACGTAATTGGTAAAATTTACACCCGTTTTGAAAACGCTGGTTTAAAAATTGTTGCGGCGAAAATGACGCATTTATCACAAGCAGAGGCAGAAGGCTTTTACGCGGTGCATAAAGAGCGTCCTTTCTTTGGCGCATTGGTACAGTTCATGATTTCTGGCCCAGTGATGATTACAGCGCTTGAAGGCGAAAACGCGGTATTGAGTCACCGTGACTTAATGGGCGCAACTAACCCAAAAGATGCGGCAGCTGGCACGATTCGCGCTGATTTTGCAGAAAGCATTGATGCCAATGCGGTGCATGGTTCAGATTCTGCTGAAAACGCAGCCATTGAGATTAAGTACTTTTTTGGATAATCGTTTAATCATTGATTAATCTACTCAATTATAGTCAACCTCAACTCGCCGATTACTTCGCAAGTATCGGCGAGAAGCCCTTTCGCGCCAAGCAATTGATGCGCTGGATGCATCATTTTGGCGTGCATGATTTTGCACAAATGACTGATATCGCCAAAAGTTTGCGCGAGAAACTGGCGGCTGATACAGAAATTACCTTGCCGAATGTGCAGTTAGAGCAAGTTTCTAACGATGGCACGCGCAAATGGTTAATTGGTACTGACGACAAAAACGGCGTAGCGAATAGTATTGAAACCGTATTTATTCCAGAAGATGATCGCGGTACTTTGTGCATCTCTAGCCAAGTGGGTTGTGCTCTGGCGTGTACCTTTTGTAGTACTGGTGCGCAGGGTTTTAACCGCAATTTAAGTGTTTCAGAAATAATCGGCCAGTTGGCGATTGCCAATAAGTCATTGCGAAGTGAATCTGGTTATGATTTGCTGTCTGCGAATGATCGTATTATCTCAAACGTAGTCATGATGGGCATGGGCGAGCCGCTGACAAACTATGAAAATGTGGTCACTGCCATGCAGATTATGCTGGATGATAGCGCCTATGGTTTAAGTCGCCGCCGAGTCACGCTTTCTACCAGCGGCATTGTGCCAGCGATGGATAAGCTGAAAGAGGATTGCCCAGTCGCTTTGGCGGTGAGTTTGCACGCACCCAACGACGTACTTCGCGATGTATTGGTGCCGATTAACAAAAAATACCCAATTAAAGAGTTAATGGCCGCATGCAATCGTTATCTGGAAAAAGCGCCGCGGGATTTTGTCACCTTTGAGTATGTGATGTTAGATGGCGTCAATGATACGGTGGAACATGCGCATGAGTTGCTACAAGTGATCAAAAATGTGCCATGCAAGCTCAATTTAATCCCATTTAATCCTTTTCCTAATAGTGGTTATGAAACATCTAAACCTAGCCATATTCGGGTGTTTCGTGATATTTTAATGCAAGCAGGTTATGTGGTCACCGTGCGTAAAACGCGCGGTGATGACATAGACGCCGCTTGTGGGCAATTAGCAGGCAAAGTGCTTGATAAAACCAAGCGAACTATAGGTAAAACAGGGAAGACTATTTCAATAGAGGCGGTTGCATGATTGTAAAGTTGGTAAGAATCGGTTGTGTTGGCGTTCTTTGTGGTCTTTTGTTTGCTTGCGCTACGCCAACTAAAACAGATGGGTATGGTGAAACCAAACTTACAGCACGTGCACGCTCACATGTAGAGTTAGGGGCAGCTTATTATCAGCAAAATAAGTATGGTATTGCCTTGGATGAATTTAACCATGCAGTTCAAATTGATCCAACTTATGGGCAGGCATACAATGGCTTGGGCTTGGTATATTCAGCACTTGGCGAAGATGCTAAAGCAGATGAAAGCTTTAAAAAAGCTGTTCAAGTTGAACCAAAAAGCTCTGAATCACGTAACAATTACGGTAGTTTTTTATGTGCGCGTAAACGTTATGATGAATCTATTCCCCATTTTTTAGAAGCAGTTAAAAATCCCTTGTATGCCACACCTAATTTGGCATATGCCAATGCAGGTATTTGTTCTGCACGCAAAAATGACATTAAAAATGCAGAAATTTATCTTAATAAAGCGCTGGCTTTGCAGCCATTAACGCACTCTGCAGCGACACAGTTAGCAGAGATTCAATTTAATCGTGGTGATTCTGCTGGCGCACAAAAAACAATTCAAAATGCATTAGTAGCTTCACCTAGTGCGGAGACGCTATGGCTAGGCATTAAAATTTCGCGTGCCTTAGGCGATAAAGATAGTGCGGCTAGTTATGCCTTGCAGTTGCGTCAGCAATATCCCAATTCTGAGCAAACGCGCTTATTACTGAGTGGTCAAAAGTAATTCAGGATATTTTAAATGCTAAAATTAAATCTCTAGAATTAATCTTAAGTGAGCTGTTTAAAGTTAAGGTGGTTACATGGTGCGCAAGACCAAAGAATCAATGCAAGATATTATCCAAGAAACTGTTCAAGCAGTTGATGTGATGCCAATGGCATTAGATGACATACAGACTGATTCTATGATTAGCGCTCACTCACGTTGTGGCGGAGTACTTCGAATATCACGTGAAGAGCAAAGGTTAAGCATACAAGAAATTGCGACAAGATTAAGGTTAAGTGTAAAGCAGATTGAGGCGATAGAGGCAGACAATTTTGCAGCTTTACCTGAGCCGACTATCGTAAGGGGGTTTATTCGCAACTATGCTAAGCAACTTAAAATTGCTGCTGAGCCTTTATTAGAGGCATATAGTGTGATGGTTCCAAGTAGCGTGCCGCACGAGATGATAGTAAAACCAAGTGCGAACATGAAAATGACGAGCTACCAAAAACCAAAAACAGGTTTATATAGCTTGGTGGCTCTGGCGATATTGCTAGGTTTGGGCATTTTTCTTTTCTATCAAAACTATGTTCAAAAACCAAGCCCAACCAAACAAATAGCAAACGTTGGTAGCGTTGAATCGCTGACTTTACCTGAACCCGCTTTACCAACTGCTGAGAGAGATGGTGCGCTACAAGCATCTACAGAGCTTACTTTGCCTGCGGCAACCGATACAAATACAGAAGCTTCTGGTAATGCGACTGCGTCAACGGATACATCTGGCACACCTAATCCAGCCAGCACAACCCTACCTGCTGATAATATTCAAGCAAATGCAACCAGCACTATTGCACCACTTTCGGCGCCAGCAGCGGCCGAACCGTCTGGTACACCAGTAATAGCAAACCCAGTAGGGTTGGCGAGGTTAGAGTTTTCTGCCAACCAAGAAACTTGGGTGAGTGTGGTTGATGCATCGGGTCGTGAGATTTACGGCAAGACGATATTTGCTGGTAGCCGAGAAAGTATTAATGTGACCTTGCCGGCAAACGTGACTGTTGGAAATGCAGGCGCAACTAGCTTAAGCATGAATGGTAAGTCTTATGATTTAGCACCATATTCTCGCAATAATGTTGCTCATATTAAGCTTGATAAGTAAGGTTTATGCGTCGTAACTCTTTACAAGTGATGATAGGCCATGTGCCTGTGGGCGGTGGAATTGGTATTGGCTTAGCTGGTACGCCTGTAGCTTCGGTTGTTGTGCAAAGCATGACCAACACCGATACCGCCGATGCAGTAGCGACTATTCAACAGGTGTTCGAGCTATGGCAGGCCGGTAGTGAAGTGGTGCGCATTACCGTCAACTCTCCCGAAGCGGCTGCGCAAGTAGGGGCGATTCGCAAAGGCCTTGATGACTTGGGCTGCAACGTACCGTTAGTAGGCGATTTCCATTATAACGGCCATAAATTGTTAGCCGCTTATCCTGATTGTGCCAAAGCACTGGCAAAATACCGCATCAACCCAGGCAATGTCGGCAAAGGTAGTAAACGTGACGAACAGTTTGCTTTGATGATTGAAGCCGCCATTCAATACCAAAAAAGTGTGCGCATTGGCGTAAACTGGGGTAGCCTAGACCAAGCAAAAATGGCACAAATGATGGATGACAATGGCAAGCTTGCCAATCCATTATCTGCAGACGAATTGATGCGCGAGGCACTTATCCAATCAGCATTGGAAAGCGCCCAGCAGGCGGTGGATATTGGCTTGCAGCCCAATAAAATCATTATTTCCTGCAAAGTCAGTAACGTGCAGGATTTAGTGAAAGTGTATCGTGCACTGGCAAAGCGCTGCGATTATCCTTTGCATTTAGGCCTTACCGAGGCGGGCATGGGCAGCAAAGGCATCGTTGCCTCAACTGCTGCGCTGTCGCTATTACTTCAGGAAGGTATTGGCGATACCATTCGTGTCTCTTTAACACCAGAGCCCAACGAAAGCCGCACCAAAGAAGTGGTGGTGGCGCAAGAGATTTTGCAAACCATGGGTATACGCTCGTTTACCCCTTTAGTCACCGCATGCCCAGGTTGTGGACGCACGACCTCGACTTACTTTCAAGAACTCGCCATGCAGATTCAAAGTTATTTGCGTACTCAAATGCCAGTGTGGCGCAAAGCCTATCCAGGCGTGGAGGACATGAGCGTGGCGGTGATGGGCTGTGTGGTGAATGGTCCAGGTGAATCTAAGCTGGCGAATATTGGCATTAGTTTGCCTGGCACTGGTGAGACGCCAGTGGCACCTGTGTTTGTCGATGGCGAAAAAACTGTCACACTAAAAGGTGACCACATTGCACAAGAATTTCAACAAATTGTAGAAGAATATGTGCAGAAAAATTACGTTGAAGGCGGTAAATTGCGCACTGTTGCCACACCTAAAACGATTCCCATCCGCGTCGTTAGTTAATTTAAATAAACACTAGTCTTTAGTAAATAGATTCTTTAAGTAAATACATGGCACAAAAAATTTCCAATAATAAAATACAAAACATTAAAGGTTTCTACGACATTTTGCCAGAAGCCACGCCGTTGTGGTTTAAGCTGGAAGACACGGCCAGGCGCGTTTTATCACAATATGGCTACAATAATATTCGCATGCCCATTGTGGAAGCCACAGATTTATTTGTGCGCAGTGTGGGTGAGCATACCGATATTGTAGAAAAAGAAATGTACGCTTGGACGGATGCGCTCAATGGCGACAAACTCACCTTGCGCCCAGAAGGCACGGCAGGTTGCGTGCGTGCAGTGATTGAGAGCAACCTCACTTATAATGGACCACAACGCTTGTGGTATAGCGGAGCGATGTTTCGGCATGAGAATGTGCAAAAAGGTCGTCAAAGACAGTTTCACCAAATCGGCGTAGAAGCGTTTGGCTTTGAAAGCCCTGAAGTGGATGCTGAGCAAATTATTTTGCTGGCTAGATTATGGCGTGAACTGGGGATTGCCGATGTCGCTTTGCAAATCAATAGCATAGGCGATGCAGATGAGCGTGCAGCTTACCGAAACACCTTGATTGCCTACTTTGAAAAACACGCTGACCTGTTGGATGAAGACGCCAAGCGCCGCTTGCATACGAATCCACTGCGCATACTGGACACGAAAAATCCACGCATGCAAACCATGTGCGAGGCAGCTCCCAAGTTGATGGATTGTTTAGGTGTTGAAAGTCGAACCCACTTTGAAAAACTCTGTCAATTGCTTACAGATGCTGACATCGCATACACCATCAATCATCGCTTAGTGCGCGGTTTAGATTACTACAATCGCACGGTATTTGAGTGGGTGACCACTAAATTGGGTGCACAGGGCACCATTGCAGGTGGCGGACGTTATGATAGTTTGGTTGAGCGTTTGGGCGGCGAAGCAACGCCTGCTTGTGGCTTTGCCATTGGCTTAGAACGCGTATTTCTATTAATGCAAGAATACGGCGTGACTGCCAGCAATTCACCCGATATTTATTTGGTGAATGTAGGTGAGCTTGCCGAACAAAAAGCATTTGGCATGGCTGAAACATTGCGCAGTGTAGGCTTAAGCGTTGTGTTGCATGCGGGTGGCGGTAGTTTTAAATCGCAAATGAAGAAAGCCGACAGAAGTGGTGCACGCTTTGCGGCGATTTTGGGTGATGATGAAGCGGCAGTGAATGAAATATCACTGAAACCCTTATTGCAGGCTGGTGAGCAAAAACGTTGTAAACTAGCGGATGTTGCAGCACATATTAGCAGTCAGTATTAGCAGCCCATATTAAGGATATCGCTATGACCGAAGATACAGGTAGAGACCATAAACAATTTTCAAATGCCATTATCGTGCTTGGGTTGTTGCTCGCTATCGGTATGGCGAGCGCGGCGTTTATATTGGGCGTGCAAGCTAAGAGAGCAGTATCTGGTCAACAATCTATTACGGTTAAAGGTTTGGCAGAAAAGCCTATCATGGCCGATAGCGCAGAATGGTCGATTAACGTGGGTGTTACAGCACAAACTCAGTTAGAAGCGTTGCAATTAGTCGCACAAGAGCGAAAAGTGGTAGAGGCATTTTTAACTAAACAAGGCTTGAGTAGCGAGACTTGGGCGGTGGATGTTGAAACAATATCACCGCATTTTGAAGAGGTGTTTGTTAAAGATACGCCACGCCAAGTGCAAAAAGGTTTTGATGCCTTTCAAAATATTCGCGTGACCAGTAAAGATTTAGCTAAAATCACCGCTGCGAATAAAGCGTTTTTGCAGCTACGCGCTGAAAATCATCCAGTGACAGCTCAAGCGCCAAATTACTTGGTGAGTGATTTAGAGACAGTCAAAATGTCGCTGATTGCCGATGCGACTAAAAATGCGCGTAGCCGTGCCACGGAATTTGTAAAGCAAGATGGCGTTAAAGTAGGAGTGATGAAATCGGCCAGCCAAGGTGCTTTTTATATATTAGCCGTAGGCGGTGAAGCTAGCGATGATAGCTATGGTGGTGTTTACGATAAATCGACGATTGATAAAACTGCGCGGGTTGTAGTCACCATTGTTTATAACATTGAGTAGACTATCTAAATTAGGCTTTATAAATTAAAAAAATGAGTGAAATCCTAACCATTTCCAACTTAACAATTACACCTAAAAACGCGTTAAGTCGCGTACTGGTGAATAACGTTTCACTGACCTTGTCTGCTGGCAAAACCACTTGTATTGTCGGTGAATCAGGGAGCGGTAAAAGCCTGACCGCTTTAAGCGTGATGGGTTTACTATCTTCACAATTACAAGCACGGGGCAGTATTAAATTTTTAGGTCAAGAGTTAACGTCGCTTGATAATAAGGCCTTGCAAAGCATTCGCGGCGCTAAAATTGGCATGATATTTCAAGAGCCAATGACTTCACTAAACCCTGTATTAACAGTAGGTTACCAAATTGGGGAAGCACTTACTGCGCACTTGGGTCTTAAAGGCGCTGCTTTAAAGTTAAAAGTAGCCAGCTTGTTGCAGCAAGTGGGCATTCCACCAGCGCGCGCAAATAGTTACCCAGACGAATTATCTGGTGGGCAAAGACAGCGCGTGATGATTGCGATGAGTATTGCTTGTGAGCCAGCATTGTTGATAGCTGATGAGCCAACAACTGCTTTAGATGTAACAGTGCAAGCGCAAATTTTGCAATTGCTGGACGAGCTTAAAACACGCATGAATATGGCGATGCTCTTTATTACGCATGACTTTGGCGTGGTGGCAGATATTGCAGATGATGTGATCGTGATGTTTAGAGGTGAAATTGTTGAAACGGGTACTAAAAAAGAAGTGCTAACCAAGCCCAAACATCCTTATACCAAGGCGCTGTTGGCTTGTGTGCCAGATGCAGAAGGTAAAAAGCAACTCAAGCCGATTGATTATGCTTGGTTAAAAGATAAAAAGGCCGCCGCATGAGCCAAGAAAATTTAAAACAAGTGATTCTTCAGGCTAAAAATCTCGTTAAAACCTATACGCAACGCAGTGGACGTTTTGGCTTTGGCAGTACAAAAATCAAGGCCTTGAACGATGTCAGTATTAGTTTAAAAGCAGGTTCAACACTCGCTGTTGTCGGAGAATCTGGCAGTGGAAAATCCACGTTGGCACGTTGTCTGTTACAATTGCACCCTTTTGATAGCGGCGAAGTGCTATTTCAGGGGCAAGATTTAGCCAAACTGAGTGGCCAAGCCTTGCGTGATGTGCGCAAACATTTGCAAATGGTGTTTCAAGATCCGTTTGCGTCACTTAATCCGCGCATGAAAGTGGGCGAAATTGTGGGTGAAGGCTTGCTGATTCACGGTTTGGGCTCGGCGGATGAACAAAAAGAAAAAGTACATCAAATGCTGAAACGTGTTGGTTTAGAAGTGGCCGATGCACAAAAATATCCACACCAGTTTTCTGGTGGTCAGCGGCAACGCATTGGCATTGCGCGTGCCTTGGTGTTAGAACCAAAAGTGGTGGTGTGCGATGAGCCAGTTTCTGCGCTAGATGTATCGGTGCAGGCACAGATTTTATTGCTATTAAAAGCGTTACAGCGTGAGATGAATCTAAGTTATATTTTCATCAGTCACGATTTACGTGTGGTACGGCATATTGCAGATGAAGTAGTCGTGATGCATCAAGGCTCAATCGTTGAGCAGGGTGCTGTGAAAGATATCTATAACGCCCCGCAACAGGCTTATACACAACAGTTATTAAGTGCAATTCCAGGTCGCAAAGCAGCATGATTAAATGTCGCTTAATATTGTTTATAACGCTGGAAGCAGCTTAATTATTTATAAAACGCCGGAAGCGGCTAAGTTAGAATTTAGGGAACAGAAATGGCATATGATTTAGAAGAGCAAGAGCAGTTAGACGAATTTAAAGCATGGTGGAAAAAAAATGGCAGCATGGCGATCAACCTAGTATTAGCAGCTTTGCTTGTTATTGCAGCATGGCAAGGCTATCACTATTATCAAGGTAAAAAGGCGGTAGAAGCGTCTGCTTTGTATCAAGAATTAACAGTGACTGATTTGACTAAAGCCGCTGATATTAAAGTGAAATCTGCCACTTTGATGGAAAATTTTTCTGGTACGCCATACGCAGGTCGTGCCGCGGTATTTGCAGCAAAAGCCAACTTTGCAGCGAACGATAGCAAAAGTGCTAAATTGCAACTGGAATGGGCGATTAAAAACGCAAAAGAAAGCGCTGTGCAAGCGATTGCTGGTTTGCAATTAGCTGAAATTTTGTACGATGAAAAAAATTATGATGAAGCACAAAAAGTGCTTGCTGCCATATCGGATAAAGGCTACGAAGGATTAAAGGCTAACTTACAAGGCGATGTGTTGGTGGCGCAAGGTAAACCAGCAGAAGCTAAAAAAGCCTTTGAAAATGCATTGAATAATCTTGATGAAAAAGGTAAGTTACATCAATACACACAACAAAAATTAGAATCACTTGGCGTTTAGTCCTAAGTGTTTAATTCCTAGGTGTTTAATATTGAAACTTGGTTCTTGTATGTTTACTGTTAATTTATCCCAGCCCTATCGCTTACTAGCTTTGCTTGCAGTAGTCGCTACTTTGTCTAGCTGTAGCGCTGTGGGCGACATTAAGCAATTGGCCACTGACACTTTTTTTGGTAATGAACCCGCAAACCCCCCTGCTGAACTAGAAGAAATCCAACCAAGCTATTCTACAAAAATTGATTGGTCGAGCAACGCTGGCAAAACAGATAAGTATGATTACACGCCAGCACAAGATTCGACAGCAGTTTATGTTGCAAATGCAGCAGGAGAGCTCACAAAAATAGATGCTGCCACTGGCCGCCAATTATGGCAGGTAGCTATTGGCGAGCCGATAAGTGGTGGTGTAGGCATAGGCGCAGGTACTATATTGGTGGGCAGCAACAAAGGGTTTGTCCACGCTTATGATGTGTCTGGTAAGCTTTTATGGAAATCTAAAGTCTCCAGTGAAATTTTAAGCGTCCCACGTTATTTTGATGGCATGGTGGTTGTGCGCACTGGTGATAATCGTATTTTTGGTTTAGATGCGGCAGATGGTACGCGTAAATGGGTATATGAGCGTATTAACCCTGCGTTAACTTTAAGAAGTAGTGTGGGAGTAGTGGTAGATGGCGGTGCGGTATATGCGGGTTTTGCGGGTGGTAAATTGGTCGCAATACGTGCAGATAATGGAAAATTGCTATGGGAGGCCACAGTTGCGCAACCAAAAGGCGTGACAGAGATTGAACGTATTGCCGATATTACCAGTTTGCCAGTAGTCGATGGTCCATTAGTGTATGCAGTCGCATATCAAGGAAAAATTGCGGCGATAGACCGCCGAAGTGGCAAGGTAATTTGGAATCGTGATATTTCAAGCTACTCTGGATTAAATGCAGAAGACGGTAGAGTTTATGTGGCGCATACCTTAGGTGCGGTTTATTCGCTAGATTACGAAACCAGCAAAACATTCTGGAGACAAGGTGCGCTTTCAAATCGCCGCCTAACTGCGCCATTGCCTATGGGAAGTGTAATTGCTGTCGGCGATTTAGAAGGTTATCTACACTTATTAAGCCGCGATGAAGGTAAATTTGTTGGCCGCATTAAGTTAGATAGCAGTGCAGTGATGTCGATTATTCCGGGAGTTAACTCAAAGCAGCTATTTGCGCAAACAAGAGATGGCGCCGTGTATGCGGTAACTTTTGCAGAACTAGATGACAAGTCGAGCTCACCGACAAAGCCAGCTGAAACAGAAAAACGGCCTGAGCCAGAAAAAAAATTGACGCCGTCAGAATTAGAATCAAAATCAATTTTGATAGAACCCAGTTCGCCAATACCCAGCGTGCCAGCACCTGAAACAGGTAGTAGTGAGCGCAGTATTTTGTTTAAGAATGATTCAATTTTATTACCCGATGCAGGCTCAGAAAATAATACTGACAGTGGGTCTAGCATCAGGCTACCTAGCCCAGAGCAACAATAAACAAGAGCAGCAATAACAAGCGCCTCAATAATCACTTATGTTACCTACCATCGTACTCGTTGGCCGCCCCAACGTTGGAAAATCCACCCTTTTTAATCGCCTGACCAAAAGTCGTGATGCGCTAGTAGCAGACTTGCCTGGCCTCACGCGTGACCGCCACTATGGTCGTGGCATTGGTGGCAGTAAACCCTATTTGGTCATCGATACTGGCGGCTTTGAGCCCACTGCAGAAAGCGGCATATTAAAGGAAATGGCCAAGCAAACTTTGTTGGCGATTGATGAGGCGGATGTGGTGATTTTTATCGTGGATGGTCGCGCTGGCATCACACCGCAAGAATATATCATTGCAGATAAATTACGCCGCGCACAACGTCCCGTATTATTAGCGGTAAACAAAACAGAAGGCATGAATCATGCAGTGGTTGCAGCCGATTTTCATGAATTAGGCCTTGGCGAGCCTCTGTCTATCTCATCTGCGCATGGTGAAGGTGTGAAAGATTTAATCGAACTAGCACTGGAAGGCTTTTCTGAACCTGATTTTGACGAAGCAAAATCGAATAATAAAATACCAAAAATTGCCATTGTCGGGCGCCCCAATGTAGGAAAATCAACCTTAGTGAACGCGTTGTTAGGTGAAGAACGTGTGATTGCGTTTGACGAGCCAGGCACCACGCGCGATTCCATTGAGATAGAACTTGAAAAAGATGGTAAGCAATATGTCATTATCGATACCGCTGGTGTGCGTAAAAAAGGCCGTGTGTTCGAATCGATTGAAAAGTTCTCAGTCGTAAAAACCATGCAAGCGATTGAAGATGCCAATGTAGCGATTTTGGTGGTCGATGCGCAAGAAGGCATTACTGAACAAGATGCGCACGTAGCCGCTTATATATTGGATGCTGGACGTGCCTTAGTGGTTGCCATTAATAAATGGGATGGCTTGAAAGAAGACGAGCGCGACTGGATTAAAAACGAAATTGATAGAAAATTGAAGTTTTTGGATTTCGCAAAATTTCACTATATTTCTGCTTTGCGTAAAAAAGGCTTGCCTGAATTATTCACTTCAGTGGATGGCGCATTTAAGGCAGCCATGGCAAAAATGGCGACACCGCAGCTTACTAGAGTTTTAGAAGAAGCCACACAGCAACATCAACCGCCTGTGAGTAAAGGCATTCGACCTAAGTTGCGTTATGCACACCAAGGTGGTATGAACCCGCCGATTGTGGTGGTGCATGGTAAACATGTTGATGGCATCAAAGATAGCTATAAACGCTTTTTAGAAGGCGTGTTTCGCAAAGCATTTCAATTGGTCGGTACGCCGTTACGCGTGCAATTTAAACAAGGTGAAAACCCGTTTGCCGAGCCAGAAAATAAACGCAAATCAGGCGAGGGCATAGTGAGTATGCGTCGCCGTAAAACGGCGCAACGTGCTGAATTAAAAGCTAAAAAAGACGAAGAGAATAAGAAGCGTTAAGGTGATGCCTAACGTCTGAATTAAGGGGCACGCTTTAGCGTGTGATCTTGCCCGTAAAAAGTGGACACTAGTTTAACCTGCTGCTTCCAAAGTCATCGGTGATTGATAGCCGATACTCGAATGCAAACGCACCGGGTTATAAAAGTCCTCAATATATTGCTTGATTGCCACTTTCAAATCTTCCCCTCCCTTAAATCGGAAGCCATGGATCCATTCACTCTTGAACGAATGGAAGAATGATTCCATATGTGCATTATCCGTACATTGTCTAGGACGGTTCATGCTTGGCTTGATGCCATATTGCATTAATAACGCCTGATATTCAAGTGCCGCATATTCAATGCCACGGTCAGAATGAAACCATAAGCCAGCCTGAGGCCTACGTACTGCAATCGCCATCTTAAGCGCCTCACAGGTTAAGCTTGCCTTACGGTGATTGGCCAGCGCCCAGCCAATAATGCGGCGCGAGAACATATCCATCACCACCGCCAAGTAATGCCAGCCGCTACCTGTTTTAAGAAAGGTCACATCGCCCACCCAAAGTTGATTCACTGCACCAGGTGCAACCATGCCCAACTTCTCGTTGCCATGCCGCTGAAAGAACGCATGGTTGCCTGCATTAGACCAATACAAGCGACTAGCGCGTCCTGCAATTCCCATGACGCATGAGCTTTGCGACACGATGACGTCCACATGCAATGCCTTGCTGCTTCAATGCAGCATGGATACGTGGGCTGCCATAAGCCTCATGACTCACCTTGTGCACTTCACGTATATGTTCACACAATGCAGTATCAGCTTGTGTACGTACTGATGCTGGCCGCCGCTGCCATGCATAAAATCCACTCCGCGACACCTAGTATTTCTTGCACATCATTTGGACCGGGAAATCTTGGCTATTTTGGGCGATGAAGCGGAAGATGTCCGCTTTACATCGGAAGTGAATTTGATGGCTTTTTTTAAAAGGTCATGCTCCAGCTTAAGCTGGGCGTAGGCTTTCTCCAGCTCGCGTAGCCTTAGTAACTCTGCTTCACTCACCAGTTCCGGTGCTGGATTTAACTCGGACTTCACCATGATGATGCCCTCACGATATTGTTTCTTCCATCGTGACAGCATAAAGGGGTGGATGTCTAGAGACTGTGCAACATCCTGCACTAAAATCCCTGGTTGAGAGGCTAAACGTACTGCCTCAGCTTTAAATGATGCTGAATAGCGGGCGTACACCCGTTTGGTTGTTCTTGCCATGCCACATCTCCTCAAAAGTTAGAGTGATGTGTCTACTTTTTTAGGGCAAGTCCACAGTCCCGCTTGATGGATGGGTTAGGCTTAAACATTACTTTATTTGCCACCAAATAACCCAAATTAAATTAATAAACAGAAATAATATTTTACCTAGAAATAGCTGTTTTTTTGCACTGGGTAAATACTTGGATTTGTAAAAAGGCCACCATGGGTCGAACCAGAGCATGGGGAACCAAAAATTACTTTTTTCTTCGGGCTTAACATTGGCGGTTGCAGCAATACAAAGCGCAAAATACAGGATGCTTAATAGAGTTGCTAGAATCAAAATAACCGATGCAAAAGACATAGTTTTGATATTGCCTTTCGTTAAATAGGCATCCTAATTGACGCTTTACGTTGCGTCAAATGGGATGTTCTGTGGTAAATGTTGGTTAAAATATATAGTAAAATCATATTGTTATTAATTTCGTATGGTTTTTTAATTTATAGTACTGCTTAAATTTAAAACATGAAGCCATCAATTTTTAATTAAAGCTTTAATACAAACTTTCCCAGAATTTCCACCACACTTTTTCGTCTTCACTGACCTTGCCATTCACCATCGGGTTTTGCGGATAGTTGGCTTTTAGTATGCGTAAGGTGTCATCTTTTAAATCGGTTAAATCCATGTAGTCATAAGCGCTGATGCTAATGACTAATGCTTCTTCAACAGAAATTGAGTCTGGATAATATTCCAACACATATTTAGCGCGGTTAAGCGCAGCCAAGTAGGCCTGACGTTTCATGTAGTAGCGTGCCACGTGCATTTCGTGCTGTGATAATGTATTAACCAAGTACACCATGCGTTGTGTGGCATCTTTGTAGTAGCGACTTTTTGGGTAGCGCTCTGTCAGCTCTTTAAGCGCTGCAAATGAGAGTTTTAGTGCTTTCGGGTCGCGATCGCTAATTTCTTGCTTACTCGCTTTTTCGATGATGCCGCGCTCGTTAAAGCTAGCTAAGCCTTTTAAATAATATGCATAATCGACATTAGGGTGATTAGGATGCAATTTAATGAAGCGGTCTGCGGCAGCCACGCATGAAACGGGGTCATCTTTTTTAAAGTAAGCGTATGCCATTTCTAATTGTGCTTGTGTTGCATACACGCCATGCGGAAAGCGCGATTCTAGTTTTTGAAAATAGCCAATCGCTTTATCGTAGTCTTTATCTTGCATTTTTTGCGCACCTTCAGCATAAATGCGGTCTGCTTGCCAGCCTTTGGTGTCATCTAGCTCGGTAGGGTCGCCAAAAATAGCGCAAGCACTTAAAAATAAAGAGGTAAGGACTACCAACAAAAGCGGTAAAATACGTTTCATGAGTTGTATCAAAATAAAAACCTGAAATTAAATTTGCTCCATTATAACTGAAGCCACAAAAAACCGATGCAAACAAAGCTAGAAATCAAACCAGAAATACAATTAAGCATCCCCATGCACATGGGGGGTGAGCGCTTGGACATTGCATTACAAAAAATGTTGCCTGAACATTCGCGTAGCCGCTTGCAGGCATGGATTAAGGCAGGTTTGGTAAAACTTAATAACGAGGCTGTGACCGCTAAAACCAAGGTGTGGGGCGGTGAGAAAGTGAGTGTTATGCCTCAGGCTAATCCGCAGGAGCAGGCATTTTTACCAGAAAATATTCCCTTAGATATTGTGTTTGAAGATGACACAATTATGGTGATTAACAAACCTGCTGGCTTAGTGGTGCACCCAGCAGCGGGCAATTGGAGTGGTACATTGCTGAACGCGTTGCTATATCACGCGCCTCAACTTGCTGATGTGCCGCGCGCAGGGATTGTGCACAGGTTAGATAAAGATACCAGTGGCTTGCTGGTAGTCGCTAAAACGCTAGAGGCGCAAACAAGTTTGGTGCGCCAATTGCAAGCGCGCACGGTCAAACGCGAATACCGCGCCATTGTTTGGGGCATCATGTGGCGACATGGCACCGTGAATCAGCCGATTGGCCGCCATAGTCATGCACGTACTAAAATGGCCATTAGTCGCACTGGCAAGCCTGCTGTGACCCATTACGAGGTGCTAGAGCGTTTTGGTACCAATACCTATGTGCGCTGTAATTTGGAAACTGGCCGCACACACCAAATTCGAGTGCATATGCAGTTTTTAAAAGCGCCCATTGTGGGCGATAACGTGTATGGCATTGGCAATATTATCCCGCACAAACAAATGACACAAACCTTGCGCGATGCGGTGACAGACTTTAATCGTCAAGCCTTGCATGCAGTTAAGCTGGGGCTTGTTCACCCTAAAACGAATGAATTTATGGAATGGCAAATTGAGTTAGCCGATGACATGAAAGCCTTGTTAGAAGCCATGAGGCATGAAGATGTGCCGCCTGTTGAAGAAGGTGCAGGTTTTGACTTTGGTGTGGATGAAAATGGTTTGTATATTGGTGAAGACGATGACGACTTAGATGAAGATTTACAAGATGACGAGTTAGAGGATGAGTAGTCTCGATTTTATCGTTCCAAATTGGCCTGCACCAGCAAATGTGCATGCCCTGCAGACCAAGCGGGATGCGGGCTACAGTCATGCTCCGTTCAGCAGTTTAAATTTTGGCAACCATGTTAACGATAACCCGATGCATGTCGCGCAAAACCGCCAATTGCTCAGCCAGTATTTGCCCAGCGAGCCCGTTTGGTTGAATCAGGTGCACGGTATTGAGGTGGTTGATGCTGCAAATACAAATTGTATACCTAGTGCAGATGCCAGTTTTACTAATCAAAAAAATGTAGTGTGTGTGACGATGACTGCCGATTGTTTGCCAGTATTGTTGTGCGATAAAGAAGGCACAACAGTAGCCGCAGTGCATGCAGG
>JANNOS010000080.1:0-6156 GCA_031399315.1 Methylophilaceae bacterium
GCATTTTGCAAGACATGCTCAAGCAATCGCTTAATCATGGCTTGATTCCAAGGTTAGATGGCTATCCTGAACTTAAAGAAGAAGCGCTTCAAATTTACATATTGACTGAAAAAGCCCGCAAATTGAAAGACTGGCAGTTTATGGCCAAGCAATTTAGAGCGCTTTTAGTGCGTGTTGAGTTGGTTGGCGCGAATGAAGAGGGTATTAAGCAAGATTTATTAAGATTGCTCAAGTTGTTAATTGATAATATCAGTGAATTAGTTGCAGATGATCAATGGTTACGTGGGCAGATTGCCGTCGTACAAACCATTGTATCGAGTCCGCTTGAAAGAGCGGTCATTCAAGATGCTGAAAAGAGTCTAAAAGAAGTCATTTTCAAACAAGGCATGCTAAAACATAGCCTAATTGAAGCCAAAAATACTTTCAAAAACATGATTTCTACCTTTGTTGACCGCTTAGGACATATGTCTGAATCAAGTGGCACTTATCAAAGTAAAATCGGCAACTACGCAGAAAAATTATCTGAAACAGAAGACATTTTACAAATTAATGAGCTTCTAGAAAATTTGATGAAAGATACGCACACAATGCAATCTGAAATTGTGCGATCACGCGAGGCCTTGCTACAACAACGCGAGCATGTTGAAACGTCACAAGAAAAAATACGTAAATTACAGGCTGAGCTTTCACAGTTAAGCGAGGCTGTTAGAGTAGATCAACTCACGGGTGTATTAAATCGTCGTGGCTTAGATGAAGCGATCATAAAAGAAATATCACGCGCAAAACGTGGTGATAGCAAACTTAGTATCGCTTTTTTAGATATCGATAACTTCAAAAAGCTCAATGACACTTATGGACACAACGTTGGCGATACTGCGTTACAACTTTTAGCAAAAACAATTCAAGAAACAGTTCGCCCAACCGATGTAGTTTCACGCTTTGGTGGTGAAGAGTTCGTTATATTGTTACCAGATACTGATGTAGAGCAAGCGGTAAACACGGTAATGCGTTTGCAAAGAGCGCTGACAAAACAATTTTTTATGGCTAACAATGAACGGCAGCTTATTACATTTAGTGCTGGTATTGCCTTATTTAAGAGGAATGAAACAGAAACAGAAGTGTTGGCACGCGCAGATCAAGCGATGTATTTGGCTAAAAAATCGGGCAAAAACCGCGTGATGACAGAAGTAGACTTGAAAGAAGCTAAGTCTTAAATAGGGCTTAATTCTTACTAACTATGATTAAAAAACTAAATAATTCTTTAACCAGCCTAGCTGAATGTTAAATGATGATTGATAATACAAACTCCAACACTTTTAGTGTTAATAAATTTAAAGCGGCCAGATTACTCCCAATGGTTGATATTCAGTTATATGTAAAAAATATGATGTTAGCACCTTCAGATGAAATCTATCTGATTGATGCTAAGACCATGCAACTCGTCTATGTAAGTGAGACAGCACAAAAAAACTCGGGTTATGATTTAGAGACTGCTAAACAGCAAAAACTAGATAGGCTGCTAGGCGTCACTAAACAGGCACTTCAAACACATATTAAGCGCAACTTAAGCCCAACGCAGTATGTAGAGATTACACAAGATCAAATGCCTATTAATGGCATTGCTGGTGATTTTCAATTACGTACCATGCTTTTGCAAACAGAAGAAACAGAGTATGTTTTAGTCATAAAAGCCGCGCTCACCTCAAATGAGAAAACAGTTCAGGCATTAAGTGAGAGTGAGTCTCGCTACCAAGCGATTGTATCTAATACACCAGGCATGGTGTTTCAATTTAAGCAAGATGGCGAAGGTCAAATTAAATTTTTATATATGAGCGAGGGAAGTAGACCCTTGCTTGGCTTTTCGCCCGAAGAACTTTACCAAAATGCGACGCTATTTTTTTCGATTCTAAACTCAAGAGATCATGCGAACTTAAGTACAAGAATGAAAAAATCTGCTAAAGAGCTTTGCACCTTAGATTGGGAGGGTCGGGTTTGGATTGATGGTTGGCAAGATAATAAGTGGATTAACATACGTGCTACACCAAAAAAACTGAATGATGCTGAAGTTGTTTGGGATGGCATTATGCTTAATATTACGCAAAGTAAAAAAGAAAAGTCCGATCTAGAAGCTTCAAGACGTGATTTAGCGGAGTTGACTGCGCATATCAATACGATTCGAGAAGATGAGCGTAAAAAGATTGCGCGTGAAATACATGATGACTTAGGCGGTAACCTAACTGCAATTAAAATAGGCTTGTCGTCTATTTTAGATCGTTTAAAATCAAATCCAGATAAGTTGCAAGAGCATATTGCCAGCTTACTTTTTATTGTGGACGCAACATTTGAAACGGTACATAAAATCTCAGGTAATTTAAGGCCCAATATTTTAGATTTAGGTATTGTGGATGCGATTGAGTGGCAAACAAAAGAATTTGTAAAACATTTAAACATCCCTTGCAAATTTACGTGCAATGAAGCTGAAATTAATGTTTCAACAGATCAAGCGATGGCGCTTTTCCGTATCTGCCAAGAGGCGATGTCAAATATTGCTAAATATGCGCAAGCAACTCAGGTAAGCGTTGATTTATCTGCCAGCGAAGATGATGTCGTGATGACGATTACCGACAATGGTGTGGGCATTAAGTCTGATGACAGATTAAAAACTACGTCATTTGGTTTGCGTGGCATGCAAGAGCGTGCAACCGTATTGCATGGCACTTTTAGAATCTCTAAACCCGCAGAAACCAAGCAAGGTGAAATTAAACAAGGCACTATGATTACCGTGAAGCTTCCTATCTAGTTTTGTTTGCCTAGTTCGGTTTTATCTTGTTTAGTCCTGTTTTATTTAGCGGCTCCCCTGTTGTTCTAAGCGTGTAATTACGCGCTATTTCAAATTTAGCCATCTAAATGTAGGTTTACTTTTAAAGTTGGCATGCAGATTGCAAATATCAAACCAGAGTGAATGAAAACTGTAAAAAAGTGATGTTTACTGATGAAAATACAAACAGTGGTGTCGAAAAGTTTACAGTAAGTCAAAGTAAGGCAGAAAAACCAATAGTTGTGAGACTGCCTAATTTTTAAAAGGGTTTGATTATGTTAACTATCAATAAAATTAAAGTCATCATTGTCGATGATCATGCAATACTAAGATCTGGAATCAACCAGATCTTATCTGCGACGGATGATATTGAAGTGATAGCTGAGGCACCTAATGGGACGGAAGCGATTAAGCTTTCTCGTCAACTCAATGCGGATGTCATGTTATTGGATATATCAATGCCAGACCGTAGCGGTATGGATGTATTGAAGTATGTTAAAAGTGATAACAGTCATATTGCAGTGTTGATGCTTTCAATGCATATGGAAGAGCAATATGCAATTCGCGCGCTTAAGTCAGGTGCTGCAGGCTATTTGTGCAAGCAAAGTGCATCATCAGATATTTTAAAAGCGATACGTACCGTTGCAAAAGGCAAAAAATACATTACACCAGAAGTGGCAGAAATGTTGGCTGATCAAGTTGGTATGGATAAACCACAAGCGCCGCATGAAACTTTATCTGATCGTGAATTTCAAACGATGGTGATGATATCTTCTGGTTTATCTGTAGGCGACATTGCCGATCAATTATCACTTTCAGTTAAAACGGTGAGTATGTACCGCACACGTTTGTTAGACAAAATGCATTTACGCCACAATGCTGAGCTTACCCATTATGCTATTAGGAACAACCTTGTAGACTGATTTGAAAATACCAGCTTGAAACACCAGCTGATGGTTCATCAGCTATACGCAAAATAGGTACATAGCAAGATTTAAGCTGTTTTCCCCCCTGTATTACTTCTTTATTTTCCCGTTTTTTTGAATATCATAGGTGATATTCACCATTCATTAGTTGAATTTAAAATCTTTGCACTCGGCTTATTGTTTTGCCTTGCTGGGTCTTGGTTTAGCGTTTGTTTAATGGGGTGTTTTTATTGTTTACAAAGCAATCAAAAGCCAAAATTAAGGAGCATGTCCCTAAAGAATTAAAAATTACTGCCGACATCATTTGCATCGGGCTACTTATTCGGTAAGAAACGAATGATAAGTTCTGAGAGGGTTTAAGTTAGTGATTTTAGAGTTTTATCGCTAACCCTAAACTTTCTTAAAAGCTTACCGATAATAGTTTAACTGCAACGCAATTCGAACTTAATTGCAGCGCTTAGTCAGTAGTTTGTAATTGAACTTAACTTATTTAGGAGATTTATCATGGCTTCAGTAATTAACACCAATGTAGCATCCTTAAACACACAACGTAGTTTAGGCGCATCACAAATGAGCTTAAATACCTCTATTGAACGTTTGTCATCTGGTTTGCGTATTAACAGCGCAAAAGACGACGCTGCAGGCCTATCTATTGCAAGCCGCATGGACTCACAAATTCGCGGTCAACAAGTAGCGATTCGTAATGCTAACGACGGCATTTCTTTAGCACAAACGGCTGAAGGCGCTTTAATTTCAGTGACCGATAACTTACAACGTATTCGTGAATTGTCTATCCAATCATCAAATGCAACTAATACACAAGTTGACCGTGACGCGTTAAACGCAGAGGTGACACAACTTAAAGCTGAGATTGAGCGTGTTGCTAATCAAACCTCATTTAACGGTACTAAATTATTAGACGGTAGCTTCTCTGGCGCTAATTTCCAAGTAGGTGCAAATGCAGCTGAAAGTATTGCTGTATCTTCTATTGTCGATGCTAACTTGGCTGTACTGGGCGGCACAGTAAACGTGGCAACGACATCTGCCGCTGCCAGTGGTATTACAGGTTTTGCAACAGCGATTGCAGCGGGTGGTGTAGTGATTAATGGTGTAGATATTGGCGCTATTGGCAGTGCAGGCAGTGCATTAGAGCGTGCTGGCCAATTAGTAAACGCAATCAACCAAGTATCAGGTCAAACTAACGTAGGTGCCTCATATGACAATGGTACAGGTCAAATCACGTTGCGTAGTTCTACTGGCAACATTGCGATGACAGGTACAGTAAACTTGGCCGCTACTGCTGGTTTTACAAACGCTACTGGTTCTGCAACTGCTGCTGCAACAACAGGTATTACGGGTTTAAGCGTGTCTTCATATGCAGGTGCACAGTTAGCTTTGACTCAAATGGATGCTGCATTAGCACAAGTCAATAGTGCACGTGCGAACTTGGGTGCGGTACAAAACCGCTTTACCTCAGTAGTAAGTAACTTGCAAAGCTCTGTAGAAAATTTATCAGCTTCTAAATCACGCATTATGGATGCTGACTTTGCTGCAGAAACAGCTAACTTAACACGCGGCCAAATCTTGCAACAAGCAGGTACAGCAATGCTAGCGCAAGCTAACTCATTGCCAAATGGCGTGTTAGCGTTATTAAGAGGTTAATTGTAAAAATGTAAATTGATTCAACTTCCACAGGGTTAAGGTTAACCCTGTGGATTTTTGACAAGGAGTTTAATATGTTTAACTCAAATATAGATGCATTGGGTGCAATGAACAAAGGTGCAACAAATAAAACGGCTAGCGCACATAAAATTGCTGCTGGCCATGTTTCATTAGTAAGTTTGCCTGAATCTAAAGTTGCCATAACGACACAGGTTGAAAAAGACGAATTGCTAGGTGCTGTAAAGAAATTGAATGAGCATGTAGCACCAGCCTTACAAACCATTCAGTTTTCATTGGATCAAGAATCGAAACGTATGATTGTGAAAGTGGTTGATACGGAAACACAAAAAGTACTCAGGCAAATACCTAATGAAGAAGTCGTGGCAATGTCTAAAACATTAGATAAGTTGCAAGGCTTGGTTATTAGGCAAACCGCTTAGGCCATAAGACAAACCGCTTAAGTTTATATTGCAGTATCACGGGTAGGAATTAGTTTAGATAAAGGAATAAGAATGCCGATATCATCAGCAGGAATTGGATCTGGTTTAGATGTTAGCACTATCATTTCGGGTCTAATGAATATCGAAAGGCAGCCATTAACGATTTTGGCGAGTAAAAAAACTGCGTTTCAAACATAATTTCTGTAAAAGAGCCAGAACACATGATAACAGCACGCATGGGATGCCCGTTGTTATTGGGTCTTGGCGATGGTGAAAACTTTATCGCGTCCGATGTTTCTGCCGTGCTATC
>JANNOS010000093.1:0-7866 GCA_031399315.1 Methylophilaceae bacterium
CAGCCATTCTCGCCATTCCACGTGCTGCAGTACTCGATACGATTAAAGCACTTGCAAGCCGTGGATGTGGTGCTGTGGTGGTTTTTTCTGCAGGTTTTGCCGAAGCAGGTGAAGAGGGTCTAGCTGAACAACGTGAAATTGGTGAAATTGCAAGAGCGGCTGGAATGATCGTTGAAGGCCCTAACTGTCTTGGCTGTGTTAATTATGTGGATGGCATTCCACTGACCTTTGTAGAAGGGCCAATGCCGCTACTCAAAGATCAAAATGGCGTTGCAATCATTTCACAATCAGGCGCTATGGCAGCGATATTAGCCTCTAATTTATTTCCACGCAAGGTTGGTGTGTCCTATTTCATTTCCACAGGGAATGAAGCTGCATCAGGGGTTGAGGACTATGTAGAATATATTCTAAATGATCCGTATAGCTGGGTTATTGCAATGGTGGTAGAGCAATTCCGTAACCCTGCTCGCTTTATAGCTTTGGCTGAAAAAGCACGAGAAATAGGTAAAACAATTGTACTATTACATCCTGGTCGTTCACGCGCGGCTGCCGAATCTGCTGCAACACATACAGGAGCAATGGCTGGCGATTATAAGGTGATGAAAGCTAAGGTTGAGCGTGCTGGCGTAATCGTAGTGAGCAATCTTGAAGAGCTTGGCGATGTGGTTGAGATTGCAAACAGAGCGCCCTCGCTGCCTAGCGGTGGGGCTGCTGTATTAGCTGAGTCAGGTGCTTTTAAGGCATTAATGTTGGATCTTTGTGAAGATATCAACCTTCATTTACCCAGCCTAAGTGATGGCAATGCACCAAATTTAAGGGCAGCTATGCCAGAGTTTGTGGCCGTATCAAACCCTGTCGATATGACAGCGCAGGCTTTGGTTGACCCGGATATGTATCAACGCATTATGTCAGCACTAATCCCCGATGACCGATTTGGTACGATTGTGCTTGCCATTATCCAAACCGACGATACAACGACAGATAAGAAATTCCCATACATCATTAATGCATTAAAGCAACTCAACTCGAATAAACCCATTATCTTTGCTGGTGTCGATGAAGGTGGAATTGTTAAACAAGAATATATTGATGGCCTGCGTGAACTGGGAACCCCTTATTTCCCCTCACCAGAACGTGCCCTGCGCGCGATAGGCCTACTGACATCCAGCACTTCGCGTAGCTTTACCAAGGCGACCATCACGCCGATGAAGGCAATAGGTTTGCCAGATGCAGGTGTTGTGGCGGAGTATAAAGCAAAAGCGATCTTAAGACCGCTTGGCATTACTTTCCCTGCGTCCAAGCTCGTTACCAACAAAGAGGAAGCGATAACAGCTGCAGACGCTTTAAACTATCCAGTGGTCTTGAAGGCGCAATCTGCTGAGTTATCACATAAATCTGATGCCGGTGGCGTGATTGTCAATATTAAAAATGCTGAAGAAATGATCGCGGCTTGGGACAAAATGACATCTAATGTTGAGGCTTATAAGCCAGGCCTGAAATTAGATGGCATTTTGATAGAAGCCATGGGCAAACAAGGTGTTGAGCTGATTATTGGCGCACAAAATGATCCTGATTGGGGTGCAGTCATATTAGTTGGCTTTGGCGGTGTACAGGCTGAAATTTATCAGGATGTGCGTTTATTAACGCCTGACTTAGATAAGCAAGAAATTATTCAAGAATTATTAAAACTAAAAGGCGCTAAATTACTCACCGGCTTCCGTGGTTCAAAACCTGTTGATCTTGATGCTGTTGCAGATAGCATTGCAATCATCAGTCACCTGATGATAAATGAGCCTTCCATTGCCGAGATTGATCTCAACCCAGTAGTTGTAATGCCTGCAGGCGAAGGCGTGGTGGCTCTTGATGCACTAATGTTGGTGAAATAATCATTTTTCAACAAAAACACTTCATCGATCAATTAATTCGTGCAGTTTCTTTTTAACAATTTCAATTAAGTTGTTTTGCACTTTAGTTAATGGTCGATGTGCACTGATTGCAATAAACAAATTTGTTTTTATCTGTGGATTATCAATCAGACGTACCGTAAAGTTTTCTGAACAACCTAAAGCATGAATTGTGTAATAAGGAAGAACGGCACTCCCTTCCCCTTCTAAGACAAGATCCATAATCGCACTAATCACATCCACTTCAATCGCGATATTGGGATGCAAGCCGAAATTAGACAGCGCCGATTCAATATGCATCCGAATGATATTCGGCCTTCTCGGTATCACGAGAGGAATGTTGGCCAGCTCTTTTAATCCGATAGGCCCTTCTTCAGCAGCATCCACTCGACGTTGAACAAGATAAAGTGATTGTTCAAATATCGGTTTTAAATCAATATCTGGCGATGGATTGGCATCATAAATCACTGCCACATCTAAACGTCCATTGATAACAGCATCCTGCATATGTAAAGACAAGCCCTCACCGATTGAAACGACTGCATCAGGTAGCTCTTCTCTAATGCTACGTAATAATGGAACTGTCAAAAATTTAGTCAGACTAGAAGGTAAACCTAAAGCAACTTTGCCTACCAATCCAGCGCGTTCTCGTGCCAACTCTTCATGTAAATGGTCAATTTGATGCATCAACCCTCTTCCGTGCTCTAATAACACTCTACCAGCATCCGTTAGTGTGACGCCTCTACCATTTCTGATGAGAAAATTTTTCCCTAATTCAATCTCTAAAAGTCTGACTTGGCGACTTAGCGCAGATTGCGCCACATCTAGGGCGATAGAAGCTCTGGTAAAACTACCTAATTCAGCTACTCGAACAAAATATTCAATCTGCTTTAATTCCATCACTTAATCACTGTTAACTAATTATCTAAAAGTATATCACTTTGAGATAGCAGTAAGTAGCAGATTACCATATTCAAAATCAGCCTATAAAGTTGATAATTCAACCATGCAAATACCAATCCCTACCTATTTTATGCGTGGAGGCACTTCACGCGGGCTTTTCTTCCGTGCGAGCGATTTACCTAGTGATATTGCGCTTCGCGATAAAGTTTTACTTGCCGCAATGGGTTCACCTTGCATCAATCAAATTGATGGGCTTGGCGGTGGGCATCCATTGACCAGCAAAGTAGGCATTGTCAGCCTCAGTAACTCGCCAAACCATGATTTAGAGTTTTTGTTTGCTCAATTGCAACCTAACTCTACTGTTGTCGATACCAAACCAAACTGCGGGAATATGTTGGCCGCGGTGGTGCCCTTTGCCCTTGAGTGCGGCATGGTAGCAAGCAAAGGTGACGAAAGCACTTATCGTGTATTAACACTTAACACCAATATGCTATGTGATATTAGCGTTAAAACACCCAATGGCCAAACCAGCTATGAAGGTGATACCAAAATTGATGGTGTACCTGGGACATCGTCTCCTATCGCCATTAACTTTCTCGATACCGCAGGCTCTGTCTGTGATGGATTATTACCCACAGGATATGTCAAAGATGTGATTCAGGGAATTAATGTAACCTGTATTGATAATGGCATGCCCATGGTCTTGTTTAACGCAGCGGATATGAACTGTACAGCTTATGAAACACCCAATGAATTAAATCAAAATGAAGTACTAAAAACACGTATTGAGCAATTACGTCTTGAGGCGGCTGTAAAAATGGGCTTGGGCGATGTAACCGATAAAAACTTCCCTAAAATGGTTTTACTTTCTCCGCCAAGAAATGGCGGCGCGATCAATACGCGCTGCTTTATTCCGCATGTCTGTCACGAATCTGTAGGTGTATTAGGTGCGGTTACCATCGCGACAGCCTGTATTTTGCCAGACAGTGTTACCGAGGGATTGGCCTACATCCCTGCTGGCAATAAAAAGCAAATTTCTGTTGAACACCCATCGGGAGAGCTTTCAGTTGAAATGGAAGTGGATGCCCAAAATCCAACAAAAGTCTTACGTGCAGCATTGTTGCGTACAGCACGATTGCTGATGCGTGGTGAAGTCATGGTCTCTAAAAATATTATCGGGGAAAACAATGATCATTGATATACACGGACATTATACGACTGCACCTGCAACCTTAGCCGCGTGGCGAGAAAAACAAATCGAAGGGATCAAAAATCCTTCCATGATGCCTCATGTTTCTGAACTAAAAATCAGTGATGATGAGTTACGTGAAACGATTGAAATTAACCAGTTAAAGAAAATGCGCGAGCGTGGTTTGGATATGACTATATTCAGTCCTCGTGCTAGCTTCATGGCTCATCATATTGGTGATTTCAATATTTCAGCTACTTGGGCTGCGATTTGTAATGAGCTTTGCTACCGTGTATCACAGTTGTACCCTGACCACTTTATTGGTGCTGCTATGCTGCCGCAAAGTCCAGGGGTTGATACCAAAACCTGCTTAGCCGAAATTGACAAATGTGTTAATGAATATGGCTTTGTTGGCATCAACTTAAACCCTGATCCATCAGGCGGTCACTGGAGAAGCCCTCCCCTGACCGACAAATACTGGTATCCCATTTACGAAAAAATGCAGGAATACGATATCCCAGCAATGATTCATGTGAGCACGAGTTGTAATGACTGCTTCCACACAACAGGGGCACATTATTTAAATGCCGACACTACGGCGTTTATGCAACTCCTACAAGGCGATTTATTCAAAGACTTCCCTGAACTGCGATTTGTCATTCCACACGGTGGTGGCGCAGTGCCTTATCACTGGGGGCGTTTCCGCGGCTTAGCGCAAGCATTAGAAAAACCATTACTTGAAGAGCATTTACTCAACAATATTTATTTTGATACCTGTGTCTACCATCAACCTGGTATTAATTTATTAACAGAGGTTATTCCAGTCGATAATATTTTATTTGCTTCTGAAATGATTGGTGCTGTTCGCGGAATAGACCCACAAACAGGTCATTATTTTGATGATACAAAACGCTATATCGAAGCTACCCAAAACTTAAGCGCGGAAGAGCGCTATAAAGTGTATGAAGGTAATGCACGAAAAGTTTACCCTCTCCTCAATGAAAAATTAACAGTCAAAGCAAAAGCAGCCTAAAGGTTCAAAAATATGAGTTTAAATAATCTTGGAGTTTGTAAACGGAACATTCAAAGAGCTGACCCAGCAGCCGTTGAAAAACTGTCTAAATTTGGCACAGCAACAATACATGAGGCGATGGGGCGTGTTGGTTTGATGCAGCCCTATATGCGTCCAATTTATGCCCAGTCTTATGTATGCGGTACAGCAGTCACTGTACTATTACACCCTGGTGATAACTGGATGCTGCATGTTGCTGCAGAGCAAATTCAACCTGGCGATGTGGTGGTCGCGGCCACCACTGCAGAATGCACAGATGGCTACTTTGGGGATTTGTTGGCAACTTCATTTCAAGCCAGAGGATGTAAAGGTTTAATTATTGATGCAGGCGTGCGTGACACAAAAGATCTAACCGAAATGCAATTTCCTGTGTGGAGTAAAGCCATCAGTGCAAAAGGCACTATTAAAGCCACATTGGGTTCAGTGAATATCCCGGTGGTTTGTGCTGGCGCGATGGTAAACCCTAGTGATGTGATTATTGCCGATAACGATGGTGTTGTCGTTGTCCCAGCCAATATTGCACAACAAGTTGCTGATGCAGCTGAGTCGCGTGAAGCCAATGAAGCGTCTAAAAGACAACAATTTAAAGAGGGCGTATTAGGGCTTGATCTTTATGGTTTTAGAGAGCCATTAGCTAAATTAGGCTTAAAATACATTGACTAACGTTGCGCGAGAAACACCGATGAATGCTCCAATAAATTTTCAAAAAACAGAAGGTTGGCTAGACTGGTATCAAGGCCCGAGTAAGCCAATGTTTAAACTGCCTCAAGGTGCAGTAGATGCACATTGTCATGTTTTCGGACCAGGGCATGAATTCCCATTTGCACCCGAAAGAAAATACACCCCTTGTGATGCCTCTAAACCACAACTCTACGCCCTTCGAGATCACCTTGGTTTTTCACGCAATGTAATTGTTCAAGCAACCTGTCATGGTAAAGACAACAGAGCAATGATGGACGCCTGTCTGCATTCTAATGATCTGGCACGGGGCGTAGCGACTGTTGGTAGAGATATTAGTGATGAACAAATCCAAGAAATGCATGCCGCAGGCGTAAGAGGTGTACGATTTAACTTTGTTAAACGACTCGTTGACGTCACCCCTCAAGATGAATTATTAGAAATTGCAGCCAAAATAGCCCCCTATGGTTGGCATGTCGTGATTTATTTTGAAGCGCCTGATTTACGAGAACTATGGGATTTTTTCACATCAATTCCCACTATAATTGTCGTTGATCATATGGGTAGACCAGACGTGTCTAAAACTGTTGATGGCGAAGAGTTCTGTTTATTTCTACGACTTATGCGCGAAAATGAAAATGTATGGAGCAAAGTCAGCTGCCCAGAACGCTTATCTGTAGCAGGCCCATATGCTTTAAATGGCGAGCGGGTGGCTTATAAAGACGTGGTACCTTTTGCTAGAAAAGTGGTTGAAACATTTCCTGATAGAGTGCTATGGGGAACAGATTGGCCTCACCCTAATCTAAAAAGTCATATGCCAGATGATGGTTTATTGGTTGATTTTATTCCACATATTGCGCCAACCGAACTATTACAGCAAAAATTATTAGTTGATAACCCAATGCGTTTGTATTGGCCTGAGCAAGTAAAATAATCAAAAATTCATATTAATATTGGTAGAAAATGGCATTAAATAAACCTTATAAAGATATTCCTGGCACCATCATTTTTGATGCTGAACAAGCAAAAAAAGGCTACTGGGTAAACCAGTTTTGCATGTCCTTAATGAAAGCGGAAAATCGCGAACGGTTTTTGGCTGATGAGCACGCCTATTTAGATGAATGGGCAATGACGGAAGCACAAAAACAAACAATTCTTGCGCGTGATCTCAATGGCTGTCTGGCTTTAGGCGGCAATGTCTATTTTCTTGCCAAATTAGGGGCAACGGATGGAAAAAGCTTTCAATTTCTTGCTAGCAACATGGCTAGTATGGAAGAAAGTGATTATAAAAATATGATGGTCAATGGTGGCCGCTCTCCGGAAGGCAATCGTTATCTTGGTGAAGATGGCGATGCACAACCTCAGAATCAAAAAACCTATATGCCTTATAAAGGCGGGAAATAACAATGGCTCGCATTACCGCTTCTATTTATACATCACATGTACCAGCAATCGGTGCCGCATTAGATCTTGGTAAAACACATGAAGAATATTGGCAACCTGTCTTTGCGGGCTATGAGTACTCAAAAGAATGGATGAAACAAAATAAGCCTGATGTTATTTTTTTGGTTTATAACGATCATGCAACTGCATTTAGTTTGGATCTCATCCCGACATTTGCTATCGGCACTGGAGAAAGTTTCGCACCAGCTGATGAGGGTTGGGGGCCTCGACAAGTGCCACAAGTCATTGGTCACCCAGCATTAGCTTCACACATCACACAATCCGTGATTCAAGATGATTTCGATCTCACCATTGTGAACAAAATGGATGTTGATCATGGCCTCACAGTGCCTCTTTCACTGATGTGTGGCCAACCTGAGTCATGGCCTTGCCCTATCATTCCGTTTGCCGTGAATGTTGTTCAATACCCTGCCCCATCTGGTAGACGTTGCCTGGAAATTGGCAAAGCTATTCGTAAAGCAGTTGAAAGCTATGATGACGATTTAAACGTGCATATTTGGGGAACAGGCGGTATGAGTCATCAACTGCAAGGCCCTCGTGCTGGTCTCATTAATAAAGCATGGGACAATCAGTTCCTAGATAGTTTAATCGACGATCCAGAAACCTTAGCCAATATGCCGCATATTGATTATGTGAGAGAAGCGGGTTCGGAGGGT
>JANNOS010000099.1:0-30646 GCA_031399315.1 Methylophilaceae bacterium
CTTCTTGTAGTTTAGATAAGTTCTCCAGCACCACTGCTTTAGTCAGTTGTACCGTTAAATTCTGCTCATTAATAATTAAAGCCCTATCTAAATATTTAATTGCCTCTACCTCGTTTCTAGCCATCAACCGCTCGGTTGCCAGGGTAAAGTATGCCTCTTGATTATTAGGCTCTTTAGATAGTGTGCGTTTTATGTATTCAACGGCGCCTCTAGCGTCTCCCAATTTAAGCTGTAGGGTAGCGCGCAAGTATAGTGCTTGTACCCTGTTGTGATCAATTGCCAGCGCGCGGTCACATCTATCTAAGGCTAAATCCAGCCCTTCATTATCCAATAAAAATTGACAGGTATTAGTCAGCGCTTCAATATGATTGGGATCTTCTTCCAAAACTTGATTCATCAGTGCGTATGCTGTCATGGGGTCGTCTTGTTGCTTCGCTACAAGCGCTAACCCATAGATAGCTTTAACCATATGTTTTTCCATCAGCAATGCATTTTTGAAAGCCTTCTCTGCTTGCACGGGATTTTTTTCTAATAAAGACATTCCCTTCTCATATAGCTCTTCAGCTCTCTCTTCTGACGACATACACCCAACAATGCTAATAAACAAAACGCATGTAACAGATAAAATTAATTTGTTAATTTTAATCATGTGCGCATCGCTGCTCTTCCCTCAGGGCTAATTTAAATTTAGTAGCAACAAATGATGCAAGCACTAAAATCCTACTTAACAGTTCATCAGCCTCCTGATGTATGTCGTAGACAATTTCACCCTTAAGTTTGTCTGCTAAATTATTAAACATATGACGTACGAGGTTGGTTTTACCATAGTTGATGGTGAAAGGTTTTTTTAACACATAAAATTCTTCATACATATTTTCATGCCCTAATTAAATTTTTGTGTGTTTTAAGAGCCTTTCATAAGACCGTTATTAAAATATAAATCAATATTCGGTCAAAAAAGTTAACCCATTCCAATCAAGAAGTTCACTCATATTAGCATTCTGCCCAACAACTTTGATTTGAAAACCTTGCCGATAAAGTTGCTTTTTTAGAATAAGCAATAAGCCTAAAACACCACAACTAAGATACTCTGTGTTTGTTAGGTCTAATATTACATTTTTATTTTGTTTACTTGCTTCTCTAAATTGGGAACGAATATCCTCTGGTACTGGATCAAGCACTACGCCTGAGAAAATTAACTTTGCCAAATCACCACCACTTTCCATAACAACAGAACTTTTTTGAGTTAGCTTAACCAATCGCTTTCGATTAAATTTTAACCACACAGTATGGGGTAGTATTTTAGTAGCCAAAAATCTTAGTAAAAACTTGCCGTCATCCCAATAACGCCTCCATAAGTGAGGTTCTTCCTTAATACGCCAAGCCCATTCCAATCCAATTTTTTGTAATCTTACTGGCGCTCGTTTCAATCGTCTTGCCTCAAAATTAATTACTGCGCCTAGATGACTAACTAGAGGTATTTTGATTTTATGAAGATTCTTAACAATCCATGCTTGTCCTTTTTTGGCACCCAAAGCAACGACTAAAAAATCCGCATTACTCGAGTTTATATTATCGATAATTGATGATTCGCTCATCTCATCCAGCGATCCAAAACCAGGTGAATAATAGCCAACACAATTCAATCCAGTTGATTTCTGATTAATATGCTTACTCGCTTCAGCAGCAACACCAGTTGGCCCACCAAAAAAATAAACTGTTAATTTTCGACGCCACTCTTTCCCCAGCGCTTCAAACAAAGTAGAGCCTGCGACTCGCTCACGAATAGGAATGCCTAATAGTTTCGCTATCCAAACGATTGGTGCACCATCTGCAATCACAATATCGCTGTATAAAACAGAGTTACGAAAATCTGCATCTTGTTGTGATAAAGCTAGAAAGTTAAGATTAGGTGTAGTCAAAAAACAGGGTGTTTTTAAATGCTTAGCATCGCGCAAACGGCTCATTGTTTGCGATAAATTTATCGCATCAAAAGGCAATCCACCAATGCAATATACATTACGATCAAAATCGTCCATCAATTAACCCCATCAATTAGCCTTGGTACCTTTCAGTCTTGTTCATTTTATTAATTTTTAAATAAGAGTCTTCAATTGGTGTAGGTATATACTACCGCCAATGCTAAGCTTTGCCTACAAACAGCGCTTCCCTGTAGCGCCGTTTTTTCACTTAAAGTATCATTATGGAGCTTAAAAGTAAGAGAAGTGGATGCACTTGAAACTATCCAAGTCATCATATCGCCCTTTCCAGTCGCTTTAATAGCCGCTTCTTTCAATGCCCACGCTTTACATGCCAAGCTATTTCTCTCTGCCATAGGGGCTTCGCTTATCCAATAAAGCTCTTGCGATGTAAGAAACTGATTCCACATATTTGGATAAAGCTGTTCACACCACTCAGCATCTATGCCCAACAAATGAAACTGTTTTGAATTTGCCACTACAGCAGCAACGTGGCTGTTATTAACACTCAGTGAATGCGCAATACTTCCAACTACTTGCATAGGCCAAATTGGCGCGCCTGTTAGCTTGTTTTTGGGGATGTCTACATGATCAATTCCCATTTTTTCTAAGGCTTGGCGTGCGTGCATGCGCCCTGCTTCCAGTTCACGCATTCTCATGCCATTTACTGTGCCTATACTTATTATTTCTTGCTTAGTTAATGGGGGAAAGTCACCTGCCAATGTGCCCGCACTTACAAACACCCCTGCAGGGATTAAATTTTTCCAGCATTCTAATAAAGCGCTTTGTGTAATGTCATTTATCATGCAAACAGCTTAAAAATGGCTTGGTATGCCAGTTACTTGGTAGCAAAACACTGTGCCTAAAAATATCTGCGATATAGTTTGGAACATCATCATGCTGTCTGCCAGTTAAGATGCGTTTAATTTTGCCTATTACATTTCCAAACAACGCTGCAATATCAGTTAAAAGTGCATAAAAAATTCCATAGTTCGTCAGGAAATAACGCCTTCTTGACTCAAACCAGTAATCAGGCAAGCGTTTTGGTTTGTCATCGCGGACAGTTACTTTTGTACTTTGGCCAGCTATATGCATCACACGGCTATTTGGCACATACCAAGTTGAAAAGCCAGCGTGCTTAGCACGTAAACAAAAGTCGGTTTCTTCGTAATATAAGAAATAACTTTCATCGAACCCACGTAATTGTTCTACTACATTTCTACGTAGCATCATTGATGCGCCAGCAATCCAATCTATTTCTTGTAATTTCTGCTCCATAAATACTGCGACCACCCATGGTTTCAATAGCTTACTTAGCAGCCCGAGTTTAACACCAGACTCAAACTCGCTAAATATGGATGGAAAACGAAAAGCAATCGGCCAAAGACTGCCATCTTGATTGTCAAAACTACTGCCTGCAATACCAGCAGTGGGATTAGCTTGCATAAACTCAACAAGCGCTAATATTGCGCCTGGGCGTATTTGTGTATCAGGATTTAATAAATGAAAAAAATCTACTTTGCCATACGCAAACGCATATTGAAATGCATAATTATTACCATAAGCAAATCCGCCATTTTTTGGCGCTGTTAGGACGGTTACCCAGTCTTGCCAGTGATTATCACTTACTGCAGCTTCTATTTCTGGTGCATCTCCTGAAGCGTTGTCTACAACCACAACTCTGACGTTAAGACCATCTATGTTTCTATCCGCTTGAATTGACCTTAAACAATCGACAGTCAATTTCGCTGACTTGTAAGACACAATTGAAACGACAACGTACGTATCATCCATTTATTATTTACCCTGTATCGGTTTATTTAAATACCCAATCAATACTTGACTAAGCGATTTAACGTAAGGCTCTTGCAGCATACTAGCGTGTCCTCCCTTAACATCAGCGACAACAAGCGCTGGCACTGCACTGCGCCAACCTAAAGTATCTTCCGAATAAATCTCTCTAAAAGGCAAATCATCTCCTACACCATCTGTAGCGCGTATCAACAACGCTTTTAATTTACGATCTGATCCTAGGTGATAATTTGCTTCCGCTGAATTAAATATATTGCGTACAGTAAGCTCTGGCAGAAATTGAGGCCATGCCTTATGTTTACTTAGAGTATATCTCAACACCAAAAACCTTAACCATACGGACAACTTAGCTAATCTTGAACTTAACTCCCAATGCAAAGTATTAAATATCTTTTTTACAAGCGTGTTTACAATAAACACCCAAGCACTAATGCCAGATAAATTGAATGCCCTAGCCTCTGCCTTTAAGCCTGAAACTCGTTTTGCCCGATCTTGCGCAATCCGGCCTATCCGCTTGGGTGCTAGTGGGGTTGCGGCATCTAAAATAGCGACTAATTCAACGACTTCACCAGCGCGCACTAGTTGCAAACCCATTTCATATGAAATTAAACCGCCAGCACACATTCCTCCTAACAAATAAGGACCATGCGACTGTTTTTGACGTATCGTTTGAATATAAAACGCTGCCATTTCTTCAATACTTCCGTGCGCCATTGGTACACTTGGAATAGAGCGTGGCTCAATGCCAACAACCTGCATTCCTTCTGGCATACGTTCAGCTAGATTCTTATATAACAGCGTCTCACCATCTCCATCGTGCACCAAATAGAGAGTTTTACCACTACCTTTTTTAAGCGTTACCAACACACTGGCGCCAGCCGCTTTATTCGGCTGAATATATTGTGCAAGACTACGTACTGTGGGCGCATCTAAAATCGTTGTGAGCCGCAGCTTAACCTCAAAACGTCGCGCAATTTCAGCAAATAACCTTGCCGCAATCAGTGAAGTTCCACCTATAGAAAAATAATCGTCCTCTACGCCCAAATCTCGCATACCTAGCAACTCTTTCCAAATTGCTAACAACTCGTGCTCAATTGGCGTTTCTGCTGGCACTGCTATGGTTTCTAAATCACGCTGTCGCAGACCGCTAGATCGCAGGTGAGTAAGTACGGCTTCCCCAGAAGTTAATGTGCGGGCTAAATTTTCATAACGCTCTGAACTGCTTACAGAAACTTCAGCAATACTCGTGTCAATTTTAGGTTTTTTCTTACCATCAGCACGTTTGGCTTCAATGATAGCTTCTGGGTCGCCGCCAGGTAGATGCGAAATTTGACAAGCATCATTGACAGGGATGCTATACACACAAGAAGATTCATCGCCAACTTTAAATGTTAAGGCCACATTGTCGGCAAAAGCACGTGCTGGCTCGTTCTTAGGCGTAAGCACATAAGGTAAATTTAACCGATTTAAGTTCGCAGATTTTGCCATCTCGCCAAGTTGGCGAATCATTGCGTGTTCTACACCTCGCCCAAGTACGCGGCAACTTAACAGCATGGTATCAACTTGTAGCGCATCTTCTAGTTGTCGCGAGACCGTTACACCAACCAAGCCATAATCACCAAAACGATCGCGCACTTTTACACGCAATACATGCGCCCCATCCAAAAGTGCTAATGCTCGCATATCGGGCTCATTGCGCCGTATAGTCGTAAAATTAAATTGATTTGTGCGTTGCGTCAGTTGCGCAACTCGAGGCCATTCATCTTCATCTGGCCTACCGATGTCAATCACCAGCTCTAAGGAAGCCAGAAAGCTAGCAATATCTGTCGTAGAGTCTTCTATTTTCTGCCGCGCAGAGTTCTCACGATACATTTGCGTGCGTTTGGTGTCTTCTTCAGTTACGGCCAATTTATCAAACAGCCACATATGCTCTAAGAAAGAGGTCACTTCATCATCTGGCGACACTTGCAGCGTAATCACTTTTGGTAATGCCTGCCGCATCTGACCACACTCAACAGGATTGTCATCAAAGAACACAAAAGAATCTATGCCCAAATTTAGTTCGTTAGCTAAAGACTCTAGATTTTTGAATTTAGATTCCCAATTGATACGATGAGAAACAATATGCTCCATTTTTAATATCATATCAGTGCGCTTTTCGAACACTTCCAGCACATCCTGCTCTGCATTTTTACTGGCAAGACAAATCAAAATCCCCTGTGACTGAGCCTCAACAGCAAATTGTTGAATTTGCAAAAAAGCTGGCGGTAAAGTAATACCGTTCACGCCATCCTCACCTACCACCCCTTTCCAAATAGTGTTGTCACAATCCAACACTAGAACTTTACGTGCCGGCACACGCAACATATGCACTTTTCTCGCAATTGCAAGCGCGAGCGCAGAAAAGCTACTTTCACTAAAAGGCACGTGCGCAAGCTCATCACTCATTTCATCATATCCCGTCACTACATCAAACGAGGTTCTATGCAAATCTTCCGCAGAAATGGTAACTAAGCTAGATATATGCTTTAACTGACTCTCTAACGTTGTAGTTGCTGCATCTAACCTAAGCTTCAAATCGCCTGTGACTCTTGGCGAACAAGGTAGCAACGCCACAACCGTAGGCGAACCCATCTTTTGAGTAAATTTACTCAATGCTTCTAATAGCTCAGCAACAGTGCCGTCAACATGGGTTGAGGTATGCTCAATTTGAGTCTTGTCTCTAAAGAAATCCTCAAGTCTTAAAATGAAAACATTCACGCCCTTGGTGTTTTGTGAGGTCAAGCTGCTTGGATCTAACAACTGCTGATAAACTTGATGGTATGGCGCAACATCAACTTCCGATACAAGTCCTACCGAGTTCAAAATAAAGTCTAAACTAGGTAACATATAATCAACAGTAAAAGTCGCAGAAACAACTACACTGGCTTTTTGTAGCTTGGTTTTTTGATTTGACTCACTAGGTTGATTCGAAGATTTACTCATATTAATCGCGCTTCGAGCGCACCCACTCCACTTGCCGATTTAAGAAAAATTTAATATATAGTGGTATTTTTATCAAGGCATATACTGGTGCATAACACAACTGTTTAAAACTGATAATATCTCTTCCAAAAAAGGCCCAAGCCAATAAAATTGAGCTTGAGAGCGCGATTAATAAAATTGTCGTCACTAGCATTGCAGGTTGAATAAATAGCACAAAACTGCTAGCAAATAATGCAACGCACATTAAGGTTAACACGGCTAAGGGGGGCACAATTAAATCACAAGTCAAACCTAATATTTGTCCATTCATTGTTTTAATTGCTTCAAATAACAAACTTGGTGCTTCATTCAATATCACACTTAAATGCCCGTGTTCCCAGCGCGCGCGCTGCGTATTCGTTGCCTCCGTAGTTGGTGGAAATACGCTAGTGACCAAAGCTTCTGCTAAAAATAGCGGCGGTTTATTCACTCTGGTTAAATCTACGCCCAACTTCATGTCTTCGACGATATGGCCACTGGCTAAGTTAGATTTAATAATATCGCCCCATAAAAATGCCATGCCTGTACCCATCAACTGACATGGTAGATTCAAAGCTTTAGAGCCCAAAGGGCGCACTTTGTTTTTAACCACCCAAGCAAATGCAGCAACTCTGGCTTTTAAGCTAGGGTTTGGTTGCGACTCCATTAAATACAAAGCCTGTATCGGACGTTGGTTGTCGATACAAGCGCGGGCAAGTTTATCAATAGCGCCATTTGACACCATGCAGTCAGCATCAATAATTAGCACGACTTCTGGTGGATTGTCTTTTAAGTGCTGCAAACCAAAATCAAGTGCATAGCCTTTACCGCGCCGAACTGTATCTGCGCGCTCAATGACATTCGCCCCTAGTTTGCTCGCTATATGTGCGGTATCGTCGTTACAATTATCTGCTACTACCAGCAATTGATCTTCAGTTAATAGTTGGGGCAATATTGATTGTATCGCTTGCGTAATAACCAGTGATTCATTATGTGCGGGCATCAACACGGCCACCACTGGTTTTTTCCCATCCTGATTGGCTGATGTGCTAGGTTTAACGAGAAATACGGCGGCTAAGATTTGTAGCAACAAAAACAACAGTGGTAACATCAAACACACTGCCAAAAACACAATCAATAAGTTAACAAAAATCAATGATTAACAACCTTTTTTACTCAATTAATTTAGTTACATCAAGATTTATATTGTGCTGTATAAAAAGCAATTCATTAACTGCGTTCAGTTGGTAATACATTATTTATACTCAATGATTTTGGCTTGTTTTTTGGTACACTGGTATAACATAAACTTTATGTGGCCTACGGCCTCCGCAAATTTTCCAATGATTAGAAAGAATGCTAGGCATGCTGACTTTTTGATGGGTTGTGGGCTTTTAAAAGTTAACCTAAGCCATTGTAACGGGTAAATCATCAGCAACAATATGGCCCAGATGGGCTTCACAACAATAAAAGCTATCACCACCAAAGGTAGTAAAAGACCCCAGAACTTGGCTCGTTTAGACTCTGCGACCCAATGAAATTCTGGTGCAGCGCCATGTAGAAAAGCACCCTCAGCAAAAGCATACCCAGCCCTCACCGTACGCTTCCACCACTGTTTAAAACTAGTCATATTAGCATCGTGTAAAGTCATTTCTGCGTCAAGCCGCCACACTTTATGTCCTGCGGCTCTAATCCTTAAGCATAACTCTGGCTCCTCCCCAGCGATTAAAGATTCACGGAAACCTCCCACAGAAGAAAATATCCCTGCTCTCATTAATGCATCACCACCGCAAGCTTTTGTCTCGCCTATTGGTGTATCCCATTCATCGTCACACATTTGATTATAAATAGTGCTATTTGGGAAACGCTCTCGTCTTCTACCACAAACCACAGCCACATCTGAATGGCTGTGTAAGAAATTTACTGCAATTTCAAGCCAGCTAGTATCAACTTGGCAATCACCATCTACAAACTGCACGTATTCTAAATCTGGAAACACTTTCAGAATATACTCGAACCCAGTATTGCGCGCACGAGCAGCAGTAAATGGTTTTGACATATCAAGAGAAACCGTATGTACACCCTTAACTTTTGCTTGATGCAACGAATCATCTGTGGATGCGGAATCTACATAAACGATTCTAGACGAATGGTCTCTTAGTGACTGTAAACAATCAATAAGACGACCACCTTCATTCCTCCCAATAATCACAATTCCTAAAGCCAAATTTTTAGGTTCCAAAAAACTCTCAATAATTTATACTCATACTTATATTAGTAAGTAATCTAGATGATGGATTTAGTCTAATTTTGGTGCGTTAAATCATTCTTAACACGCTCGCTGAAATAGAAAACGATTCATACGAACTAAAATCAGTAATAGTTTTGAAGGCTCTTATAAACTACTGCACAATTTAGAACAATTAGATTTAACATCCACAATAACTTATAAACCTAGTTTGCCTTTGACTCTACCTAACTTATCTGTAACTCTCGTAAATATTCTGTAAAAAATTGGCGGGGTCAAATCTCTAAGGTAATTGTCAATAGTCGACCTGCGCACCTCTCTTTTTGTCACTACATCGTCATCTGCTCTAGCCTTATACATAGTGCCATGAGAAGGGGTATCCTCGTACACGCGCTTAGAAGCTGTATAGTAATATAAGGCGAGTGATTTTCTAGTGATATTATCAGGCGTAGTTAACGGGTCTGGGTGCCCATGAAAACTATCAGCATCGGTATTAAATATAACACAACGGTTGTACACAGGAGTTACGCTGTGCACTTTATTTTTCATCTTCCTATCCCACAACTCTAAATGACCGCCGTACTCCTCTTTCCATTCTTTGTTCAAATAAATGATGATATTGATGCGTCTATTTAAATGGAGTGACTCATTAATTCTAAAGTCGGCATGTATGCCCAATTTACCGCCTTTAGAAGTTTCATGTAAGCCGCCCCCATTAAAATGCGGATCTGGGATCAACGATGGTATTGTTGTAAGTGACTCTAAAAAATGCACTACAGTGGATGAATTAAAAAAACCAAAAACTTCACGAATAAACCCGTTACAATTCACTGGCTGTACTTGTCTTTTATGCAAGCCTTCGTAGCCTCGGTCAAACACGACATCACCTTCTAATCTCTCGATTGGAAAGTTGTCATATATTTTATCAATAAGTGCCTCTGGCAAAAAGTTATCAATCACAATATGAGGAAAAGGTTCTGCGAAACAATAATCGCCACTCAAGCTCTCCCCAAACTGTTTTGCATCTTGTACGCTTAAATGGATGCCATCTAAAATACTAATTGGCAGTGTTGCTTTTTGAATCATATCGCTTCCTTTAGAACGCTTACTGTCTCTATAAAATAACTTTTATAATGCAAGACAATTTATATCACTTTAGCTTTATAAACAATAGCCCACAAAGACAATTTCTATGAGTTATTCATGATTTAAAATAAAAAGAAATAACTTATTACTTAATTGTTGGCTCTCGTTTGTATGATATGCTAACCGTATGTTATAACCAATATGTGCGTATACTTTTTCAATCTAAAGTCTATCTAGTTTTTACCAAAATAAAATATGCCAGAACATATAAGAGCCTTAGTTTTAATTGTTGTCATAGGGCTAGGAGGGTTTTACTTCGCTGAGAAACTAGTCCGAAATGACATCTCTAGCACCAATTTCAAAAAATTAAGAAATGTTTGGCTAGCTGTCATACTGGCAGCATTTCTGTCCCACAATTACTGGTTGTTTTTATTAATATCCCTAATTTCAATTTCTATATTTACAAAGCAGGAAAAAAATAGAATTGCAGTCTTTTTTATTTTGGTTTTTTCTATTCCTACAATAGGGGCAAAAATACCAGGATTTGGACTTTTAAACTACCTATTCTCACTAACGTATGCTGGATTTATTAGTTTAATAATTTTATTGCCCTCTGCGATTAAAATTGCAAAAAGCAATAATTTCAAATTTACCTCAATTTGGTCAGACAAACTCTTATTACTTTTTGTCTTATTGGCGTTTGGCTTAAAGGTAAGAGATACCACATTTACAGACGCTCTGAGGGGCTCATTTTATGACATTTTAAGCATATTTTTACCTTACTATGTAGTTAGCAGAGGCATTAAAAATATATCTGAAATGAATGGCGCATTGCAAGCATTCATTGCATTTTCAATAGTAACATCTCTGTTAGCTATATTTGAATTTTCAAAATTCTGGGTTCTTTTTAGCACGTTAGGGGATATCCTAGGGACTGGGAATGATATGACCGGATATATGGGGCGACAAGGAAGCCTAAGGGCTGTTGCGAGCTTAGTCCATTCACTAATATTGGGAACCTTTTTAGCCGTTAGTTTTAACTTTTATTTATACACAAACACAAGGACTACTAGCGCACATTTAAAAAAAATGGGGGGACTTATTCTATTGTTAGGTCTATTTGCCACGATATCTAGAGGTCCATGGGTTGGAGCGCTAGCAGGAATTATCGTATTTACTATTCTGGGGGAAAATCCTGCAAAAAAACTGGGCACTCTTTTTCTATATTTATCAATTGCGTTTACAGCATTATCGCTTTTACCTGGTGGGGGGAAATTTATTGATATATTGCCATTCATAGGACATGCTGATAAGGGTAGTAATGAACAATTTAACGTTAACTACCGCGAAAGACTTTTAAATAATGCATTTATCGTAATTAATAAAAATCCTTTATTTGGTTCAACCAACTATCTTGAAACGCCTGAAATGCAAGAGATGATGCAAGGTGAAGGCATCATAGACATCGTGAATTCCTATGTTGGAATAGCTTTAAATAGTGGTTATGTCGGTCTAAGTTTATTTATAGGAATGTTTTTCAGTGTCATTTTAGGAATTAGAACACATATGAAAAAACTCAAAGATAAAACCAACCATTTGCACACACTTGGAGCGAGTTTGATATCAGCAATTTTTGCTTTTATGATTACAATCGCAACTACTAGCCTAATTGGTGCCATGCCGATTATTTGCTGGTCAATTCTAGGTCTAGGTGTTGCTTACACAAGAATCGTTAACGAGTCCTTAAAGCCAAAAATTAGTAGTAATATTGCTTAGCTTCGATTTCAGCCTTATTCATAACTACGCCTAATAGTTTTTCTTTGGGTAAATGATACATCGTTTCCTCAATTTCAGCTTGCGTTGACATTCCATTTGCAATCACCAACAGCACAGCATCAACATGCTGAAATAATACAATTGCATCATCAGTATTCAAAACGGGAGGAGAGTCAAAAATCACAATTCTTGAGGCATATCGCTCGCTCAACTCTTCAATACAATTTAAAACTCTCTTAGAAGATAACATTTCTGAGGATTTTGCCACACTATGTAGTGTAGGTAAAACTATCAGCTTAGGTATTCCTGGGTTAATCATAATATCTTTTAACTCAGCTTTACCCTGTAAATATTCGTTCAGTGATTTTTTTGGTTTAAGTCCTAGATAGGTTGATATTTTAGGTCTTCGTAAATCGAAATCGGCTAAAACGACCGTTTTTTGCGGTTGTTTAGCAATACTAATCGCTAGATTGATCGAAACTACACTCTTACCAGATTCGGGCGTAGGAGAAACAACTGCCAAGGTACGCCAGTTATTTTCTGTCATTTTTTTCAAAACTTGCGTACGAAGCGAATCGAAAACTGCGCTATTTCCATCTTCTTTAGAATAAGAAATAATTCTATTTTTCTCTAAGTGCTTTGGGTCAAGCGTAACAACTGCAGTTTCGCGATAAACTATTTTGTCTAATTCTGACTCCGTATTTGGAAACTGTTCAACTGTCTTTTTCTCTAAAACATTTTTATTTTCAAAAGCTTGAGAAGATTTCTTCATCTCAAATCTTTGTTGTTTGGCTTTGGCTAACGCTACCTTTATTTTTTCCATAGTCTATTCTACCCAAGCTTTGCCATTAATTTAACTACTAACAAATCAACAGGCATGACTAGCAAATGTATAATCAAGAGTGACAATATGACCAAAGCTACGAATGCGATGACTACGTATCTTAGTAAGTGCTTTCTGCGATCAAGCTGTGCTTGCGTATAAATATAAGGGATTACTACTAAAGGCCTCATATTAGTTAGTGCACTTACTGCCTCAACCCCTCTAACCCTTTTATCCAACATTTCCATTAACGCAATAAAAGCAATAGATCCTCCAAGCGCCCCAACAACACCCATCCCGATTAGTTTTTTTCGATTTGGCTTGCTGGGCTTATCTGGATAAATAGGAGGCTCAAGCAAGGTAAACCGCTCAGCTTTATTTTCTGATTCCAAATTTTGAGCAATCTTTGCATTCACCTGTTTAGATTTGACTTCTTCATACTTTGATTTCGCATTCTCATAATCCCTCATTAAGGTGAACAAACCTCTTTCAACTTGTGGACTTTGCGCTACCTGAGCTTGCAGTTGGTTTATTCTTAATTGCAAACTACTCTTTTGATCACTAAGCGAGTTCAACCTAGCTTTGGCGGCTTGTATTTGTGTGTGGATCTTTGACACTACCAAATCAGTAGCAATATCACTCTTAACTGGTTGCTTGGCTTCTGTAGCTGAAGCTTTTTCTAGTGTTTCTATTTTTCGCCTAAGGTTTCGAATCGTCGGGTGCGTTTCTTTGTATATTATTAGAGATCTGTCTAATTCAGCCCTTGCCTTATCTAATTCTGAGATAGTACTTGCTGGGCCAGTTTTGGAAGATACTTGCGCCGTCGTTAACTCTACATCCAAATATCTAAGTTCTTCTTGCGTTGTTCTATAATCACGATCAACCTCTTTAATATCAGCGCCCGCCCGCTCAATACTGGTCATATACATTCCCATATGCTCAGGCAAGGCATTTTCATGTGCCTGCTTATAGGCCGCAACCTTATTTTCAACCGCCTCTAACTCTGCTTTTAATCTATTTAGTTCTTCGGTTAAAAACTCAGTTGTTTCTACTGCGCGCTCATTTCTTGATCTTACATTTTCATCTAGGAACAAGGTTACCAACTCGTTTGCAACCTTTTGGGCTACATCTGGCTTTTCGTCTTGAAATCCAACATCAAAAGAAATAGTGGCTTGATCCTGCCCACTGCCAAAACTAGCATCAACAATACTTATTCGTATCGCTTCGCGGACTTTATCGATTAATTCAGATGTCGATGCAGATTCGACTTTCTTTGGATACAGGTTATATTTTTTTATTATGCGGTATAGGTTGTCGCGTGTCATAACACGCTGCCTAATCACTTCGATTCGTTCAGTTGCATAACTAGTAACCGTAGCTTGCACTAATTCTGTAGGAATTCGTTGCGATTCAACTAAAATGGTACCCTTTGATTCATATGTTACGGGGAGTAAAAATGCCAGTGCGATTGCTGTAGCCAAAACGAGAACAGCCACAACGACTGATTGCACCCATCTACGTTTAAACATAGACAAATAATCATTAAAAGTTAATTCGTACTCAGCAGACATGTCTTATACTTCTTGCAAACTAAAACTGTGGTGTGCTGTAAGTAAACGAAATTCCAGCAATTTCGCTATTAACAGTTTTAATATTATCTTTAAGCTCTCTCATATCTACATAAAATTTCATTGCCCAGCGATCAGAAATCTCCCTCGCATAGTAACCGCCTAAACCTAAGGTTCTGCTAGTACTTTCGCTGTAATTTTTAGACCAAGAAAAATCTGATCCCAATTTGCTCGTATCACTAAGTTTGTAATCGTATGTTAATGATGCCCTGTCCGATTTAAGCAAGTTACTCTCACCAGTCGGATTGGTCGATCTTTCCAATCTGCCATAAAGAGTATGCCTATCAAAAACATACTCAAAGCTTGCATTTCCAATCATAGAGTAACCAGTTGAAGAGATTTTATTCCATCCTGCGGCGCCTATTATGACTAGGTTAGGGTTTAACTGAATTTTTGCCCCAGCCAAATACTTCATGACTCTCTCATCGCCCGATTGATCATCTGGACTAAATTTAGAAAAATTTAAAATCCCAAACACGTCGACTTTTTGATTCAATTGATAAGATAAATTTGAACCTATGTCTTGAGTTGAAAAATCTACTAAATCTCCAGTAGTATATTCCGTCTTTTGCAGCTTCCCATTTAGGGTAAGTGTTAATCGTTCCGTCAATAATCTAGACCATTCCGCAAGCATAGATTTTGTAATTTCATCACCATCTGCATTAACAACCCCAGTACGCTTAAACTCTGTGCTTCTGATACTATTTTTCTCGTAGTTCCCAAGCAGCTTAAAAGTGCCTCTTTCTAGCCCGCGTTCCCAACCTAGTGTTATCAAAGGATCTTCACGATCGACACTTATACTTTTATTTGAAGATCTTTGTAGTCGCAAGGCTGCAGTACCAAACCATCTATCTGTATTATCTACTGCAGATATTGTATAGGTTGGGGTTGTTGTATAACGCCATATTGACTGTTTATCATTTTCTACTAACTCTGGATTGGTTTCGTGTTCAACCGATGAAGGAACGGTCACCTGCTGTAGCACTATAAGCGCCTGAGCAGGCGCGACAAAGGTCATAAAACAAAATATGCAAACACACTTTATAGCTTTAGATGTCATCTTAATATTCTTAATTTACTTTTTCAAAAAAACATTATTAGTTTAATGCAGATGATTTCTAAAAATCATCATCAAGGCACTAATATAGTATCCCCTGCACTTAGCACCACATTAGATTGCAGACCCTGCCCCTTTATGAGACTACTATAGTTTACAGTTGTGACAGTTTGAGACTTACCAGCGCCACGCAATACCTTAATTGACGTTGCATCTGCAAATTTATCTAATCCGCCCGCTAAACTAATTGCCTGCATCACCGTTGTATCCCCTTGTAGCAACACTGAGCCAGGCTTTATAACTTTTCCGATAACATACGCCACATTACCTTCTGGCTTAGTAACAACCACACTAACTTGAGGGTCAGGCATATAGGTTTTTAATTTTTCGGTAATGCGTTTTTCCGCTTCTTGCGCAGTCACACCCACCACTTCCACTCTACCTGCAAGTGGGAATGTGATGCTACCATCAGGAAGAACTCTGACTTCTTTATTGAGTGTTTCCTCACCCCAAACGGAAACCTGCAACAAATCTCCAGCGTTAAGCTTATAACTTGCGTTTGTTTCTGCTGAAAAAACGCTACATGAGAAAAATAAACCAATAATAAAAAGTAAAAATGTTGATTGAATACGCATGTTTTTCTCCACAGTTAACAATAATATAAAAAAAAGAGCTTGTCGCCCCTTTTTGTACAAATCTTAAATAATTAAAGCAATTTAATGTCATTTTTTGCTAAAAGTAACATTTATCGCAACTTTACGTATTAAAGTTAACTCGTTGCGTAGTCATTCCGTTGACACAAACATCATCAATATCACTTGCTTTTTAAATTTGACCTAAGCAATGCTAGCACGACCAGTTGTATATTTTTTTAGCTGACAAGCCAATATCCCAAAAAAACATGCTCAGTTTAATGCGAATGTATTTTATAGTTTAATATGCGTCTTTACCAGAAAACACAGCTAGAGAACGTAACATAATCGTCAAATCTAATCCAACAGACCAGTTATTGATATACTCAATATCAGATTCAACACGCTTAATCATCTGATCTAACTCTTTAGTCTCACCGCGGTAACCCCTTATCTGAGCCAAACCAGTAATACCTGGTTTGATATTATGTCGAGCATAATAATCGCTGACTCTTTTAGAATACACCTCATCATGCTGTAGTGCATGAGGCCTTGGTCCAACTAATGACATATCCCCAGTAAGCACGTTAAATAATTGTGGTAGCTCGTCTAAGCTGGTTTTACGTATAAATGCGCCCACTTTTGTAACGCGAGGATCATTTTTTTCAGCCTGTTTAAGCGCTTCATTGTCGCCAACCTGCTGATCTACATACATACTTCTAAATTTCCAGATTCTAAATGTTTTACCATTCCAACCTGCCCTGTATTGCCTAAAAAAAACGGGGCCTGAACTATCCAGCTTTATTGCAATAGCCACCACCAATAAAATCGGGCTAATCGCTAATAAAATTAGAGCCGAAAGTAACTTATCCTCTATAGACTTACCAAGTCGACTTACACCTGTGAGCGGAGTTTCAGATAGCGTTAAAACAGGGATGCCCGCAATCTCTCTTACACTGTGGTTAATGAGTCTAAGTGAAAAAATATCAGGAATCCAATGAATAGAAACGTGCTTATCTAGCAAAACAAAATAAAGCTCTTCCAATACTTTAGAAGACTCTAGGGGTGTCACTATGTATATAGTTGTGATTCCATGCGCATCAATTAGATCAGGCAACTCAGCTACCCTACCTAAATGTATAGTGCGGCTACTTTCATATTGGTTAAGTTCTGATTTTTGTACTTTTCTAACGTGTTTGCTTTGCTCTTCATCAATAGAAACATTACCAATAACATGCTGGTTTAACCATGGATTTGCAGTGATTTTATGTTCTAAGTAGTTTGCAAGCGATCCCTGACCCACAATAATAACATTGTCAGCCACTTGTGCATGTTTGTTTAAGCTCTTAGTAATTAACCTTACAAGCAGATGAACCGCACATTGGGCAAAGAAACCAAACAGATACAGATTCGTAATAAAAACACGTGAATATTCACCGGTCTGTTTTGTTAAAAATCCCAACAAAAATAAAATTAAAAAACTAATTGACCAAGCATTAAATAAACTGAATAGCTTGTTTGATACATTTGTACTAGTACGGTATATGGCATAACGGTCATACATTACCGACACAAGACCCAACAAAATTAATAATAAAATTAAGTAGTCTTGGGTGAGTTGCCCAAGATTCATTTGGATAAAAAACCAAGCAACACCTATGATGGCTAAACCATCCAAGAGTGGTTGCAACAGATTAGCAAGGCCTTTTCTGCGCTGCAGAATAGATCTTGATTGGGATCTAATTACCATATTTATTTAGTTATTCTAATCTTTGCGGAACATATTTAGCTACAGCTTGAGCACGACATGATACATCAAGTTTCTGAAAAATTCGTTTGAGATGATTTTTAACGGTGTTAGGACTAATTGTCAATATCATTCCTATCTCAAAATTTGTTTTACCTGTTTTAACCCAATGTAGAATTTCATGCTCACGCTCACTTAAGCCACCTAACGGTAGCTCACCAATCATGTCATCTTGTTGGGTAGCTGGTTTTTCCATACTTTCTACACGACGCAACGCGGCGTCGATATGCGGCATCAGTAAGCCTAACAGAGAATGTTGCACTTGAAACTCGCGTGCTTTATCAAAAAACACATAAATGCAGTCATCTTTACCTCGTGAATCACGCACACCATATACCAGCAAAGAATTCATCTCAGCTAATTTACGTGTAAATGGTGTTGGTGACTGCGTATTAATTCCTTCAGCATCGAAAAAATTGATTCGATACCACCGTTCACCATTATCAAGCCAACGCTGATGAAGATTAGACATTAGGTAGGCAAATACACCAGGCGCATCGATTAACTTTTGAGTACGTATATCGTCAATATTTGAAGATACGTCAAAGTTCAAATCGCCAGTTGTAAAATCACCCCATGCTGCCACCAAGACATCATGCGGCAACACTTCACTTACACTTCCTTGCATCCATTTAAAAAAGTCCACATGCTTATTCACTGTAAACGATTTCTGAATTACCTTAAATACCTGTTCCCAATTTTGACTCTCTGAATTTATTTTCATACCAGTTCGCCTCTCACGATTAATATCGTATTGATGCGAATACAGTTGCATTTTTGATACCACCTTTTATTTTTTATTTTTTACTAATTAAATCAATAAGTTATTTATATTTTATAAATTATGACTGGTTGATCCACGCCCAAAGCTCGGCAGTGCTGTCGAAATTGTGACACTTAGAACGTGAATCCTAATAAAAAAATCATTCGAAGACAATGACCAAAATTAGGTACTTTTAAGCGCATAGATTACTGGTAAATTGCGCCACCACCCATGTATATCCATACCGCAACCGAATACATAGCGATTAGGCACTGTTAAACCAACGTAATCAGCCTGAATTGGTTTACTTAAACTGAGTTTTTTTTCTATTAACACCGCAGATTTAATTTCTTTTGCGCCAAATAGATGACATTCTTCAATAATTTTTTGTAAGGTGATACCTTCATCTAAGATGTCATCTAAGATCAACACGCTTCTATTTTTGATTGTTTCTTTTGGCTTAACAATCCATTTCAGCGTTTTGCCTTGCAAATCGCCTTGGTAGCGCGTTGCTTGCACGTAATCAAGCTCTAATGGAAACTTTAGTTGCGGCAGTAATTGACCAGTAAAATAAGCCGCTCCGCTCATCACGCACAATACAAGCGGCATTTTTTCAATGTAATATTGGTTGAGTTGGATAGCTATTGACGAAATAGCCTGATTCACGGCCACTTCGTCATAGATAATCTCTGCTTGCTGTAGGTATTGCTGAGGATTGACTAAATCAGTCAATTTGATGTTATTTCTGTAGACTATTTAAATATTGGCGAAAATCTTTTGAAATTTCTGGATGCTTTAGTGCAAACTCTACGTTCGCCTTCATAAAGCCGAGTTTGCCACCACAATCAAAGCGTTTTCCTGCAAAACGATACGCCATGACTTCCTCATATTGCATTAAGTCAGCAATGCCATCTGTCAGTTGAATTTCGCCACCTTTACCAGGTTTTACTTTTTCCAACAGGTCAAAAATTCTTGGCGTAAGTACATAACGTCCCACGACTGCCAATGTTGATGGCGCATCTGCTGGTTTTGGTTTTTCAACAATGCTATTTACTTTTAATAGGCCAGTTTCAATTGCCTTAGCGTCAACAATGCCATAACTACCTGTTTCTGAAGGCAGTACGTCCTCAACACCGAGCACAGAACACTGTTTGCGGGCGAAAACATCTACCATTTGTTTTGTAGCAGAGACATCTGCATCAATTAAATCATCAGCCAAAATCACTGAAAATGGTGAATCACCAACAACTGGTTTAGCACACAACACTGCGTGCCCAAGACCTAAAGCTTTTGGCTGCCGGATGTAAATACAAGAAACATGTGAAGGCAAAATGCCTCTTAATATCTCTAACAGCTCTTTTTTTCCACTAGCTTCTAACGAAGTTTCTAGTTCATTTGCAGTATCAAAGTGATCTTCAATGGAGCGTTTATTGCGTCCCGTAATAAATATAAGTTCCGTAGCGCCTGCTGCAATTGCCTCTTCTGCCGCATACTGAATAAGCGGTTTATCTACGATAGGTAGCATCTCTTTTGGACTGGCTTTAGTGGCTGGTAAAAACCTTGTACCTAAACCAGCCACAGGGAACACTGCTTTGGTGATTTTATTCATGTTTTTTAATTTCTTAATGTATGGTGTTGGTTAATGAAGTGACGTTTGCAACAGGTGGCACAGTGCTACTTTCAGCATACTCCTCCACCCAAAATACCAATTGTTTTTTTATCGCAATCTCATCTGCTATTTGACAAGACTCTACCCATTTTAATAGATTTTTCACCCAAAGTGAATCGGCTTTTCGGGCTATTGCAATGCGTAATTTAGGGTGTGGCGTTGGCTGTGTTAATTCATCATCAGCCAACAACTCTTCATACAATTTCTCGCCTGGCCTCAACCCTGTATAGTTAATTTTAATTTCGTCTTGCTGAAAGCCTGATAAACGAATCATATCCTTTGCCAACTCAGCTATCTTAACAGGCTCACCCATATCTAACACAAAAATTTCTCCACTTTTACCCATCAGTCCTGCCTGCATGACCAACTGAGCTGCTTCTGGAATCGACATAAAAAAACGTGTAATTTCTGGATGCGTCACCGTCACTGGTCCGCCACTTGCAATTTGTTCACGGAATTTAGGGATCACACTGCCACTACTGCCTAACACGTTGCCAAAACGCACAATCACGAAATGTGTTTTTGATTTAGCACCACCTTGCAGGCTCTGGCAGACCATTTCAGCCAAACGCTTGCTGGCACCCATGACATTGGTTGGGTTAACCGCTTTATCAGTTGAAATTAAAACAAATTTTTCTACGCCAGCTTGCATGCTAGCACTTGCCATTACGTAGGTACCTATCACATTATTCGCTAACGCTTCCGCAACATTATGGGTTTCCATCAATGGGACGTGCTTATAAGCAGCCGCATGAAACACCACTTTAGGTTTGTACGCTGCCAACAAGCGCTTCACACGCAGCTCATTCTTTACGTCACCTGTTACAAAAGTGAGCACTATGTCATGAAAATCCCGAAGTAACTCTTGCTCTAACTGATATAACGCATATTCAGAGACATCTAAGCAAACCAATTGTACAGGCTTGTATTTCAGTACTTGCCTACACAACTCAGAACCAATCGAACCACCAGCGCCACTTACCATGACTACAGAATGCTCAATTAATTGTTGCAAACCTTGATTATCTAAACTTACAGTTTCACGACCCAGTAAATCTTCAACTTCTACTTTACGAATCTGAGAAATACTCACTTTCCCACTCATCAAATCATCAAAAGCTGGCACCGTAAGTGCAGTCAACCCATTTGCATTTGCTAGCGACACGGCTTGACGACGTAATTGATGAGCCTGTGGTGGCAAGGCAATAATAATATTACTAACCTCATATTTAGAAGCAATATCTGGCAGCTGCTCGATTTTGCCCAGCACACGTGTTCCCATCAGCAATCTACCTTGCATGGCTGAGTCATTATCTAGGAAACCAACAACGCGCCATTGCTCACTTCGGCTTAAATCTTTAAGCAATGCGACAGCCAAATCACCTGCACCTATTAAGATAACAGGTTCTCCACGTGAATGTGTTGCGCCATAAAGTCGATACTCTTTCCATGCTCGATAAGCAAATCGGCTACCACCCATGAGTAAAATCAATAAAATTGGATCTAATATCAATACGGTTCTTGGCACTACAACTGGGGGATGAATCATTAACAATAATGCCGCCACTGCAATTGCACCTACTGTTACTGCTTTAATGATTCTTTTAAGATCTGGAATGCTGGCAAATCGCCAAACACCTTGATATAAACCAAATAACACAAAAACAGCAGTTTGTACTGCAACCACCCAAAACACCGTTTCGTACAAATGGATATAAAAATTTTCGGGGATTTCAAAGTTAAATCGGAGAAAGAAACTTAACTCCCAAGCGACAAATGCGATAGTGACATCGTGAATAAATGCGCCAAAAGAACGCAGGTTTGATAAAAATTGCCAGTGGTTTTTCATTTATTTGGTTATTAGCTTTAATAATTAACAGCTTAAATTTAAGTTCTATTGTAGTTTTTAGTGGTTCTTGAATCAATTCATATAATTAAGCAACAAAAACAAATATTAATGTTTAATGCCATCTTTCCGCATTACTTTTAAGAAAGTCAGACAAATGACTTTCAAATCCATTATGAACGATTGATTATTCATATACTCAACATCCAGCTTCACTTTTTCTGGAATCGGCAACTCATCGCGCCCATTAATCTGCGCCCAACCAGTTAAACCAGGCATTAATCTATCAACTCCGTATTGCGTACGCAAAGCAATCAAATCATCCTGATTAAACAGCGCTGGCCTTGGTCCAACAAAACTCATATCACCCTTCAATATACTCCAGAGTTGCGGCAACTCATCCAAACTGGATTGGCGCAAGAAGGAACCCACGGGGGTTAAAAATTGATTAGGGTCTGGCAAAAGATGTGTCGCAACCGCTGGTGTGTCTACTCGCATAGTACGGAATTTAGGCATTTTAAATAACTTATTTTCTCGTCCAACACGGTCTGACCAATATAAAATAGGACCAGTTGAAGTTAGTCTCACCGCCAAAGAAACCAATAGAAATGGCAACATAAAAGCCAACCCGGCTATCACCGCCAAACACAAATCAAATAATTGCTTAATCATTTTTAATGTATATTTTTGTGGTAAAAGTTTATCCACGCTTGGGTTATTATTTTACTATCGAATTCCTTAACCGCCCTCACCCTTGCCTGTTCACCAAATTTTAGTCTCATAGTCTTATTTATCATCATTTGTTCCATGCAACCTTTAATCATATTAATATCATGCGGCTCATGCAATAGTCCTGTTTTACCTTCGATGACAGTATCAACAAGACCGTAAATCCTTGACACTATAGCTGGAATACCAACAGCAGCGGCTTCAACAATCACGGAGCCAAATCCTTCACGATAACTAGGCAAACATAACACATCAGCTGCAGCCATATATAACTCTGGCATATCAGTGTACCCAACTAAATGCACATTTAGGATGTTGCTTCCAGAAACTCTGATGATTTCGACTTGCATATTCTGCTCATCTGGACCTACAAAAAACAAATAGATATTCCCAGTAGTCAAACGACTAAAAGCCTGCGCTAAATCCAAGACTCCTTTATCTTTAGTTAGGCGGCCTAGAAACAAAAAAACTACTGAATCTTCTGTAATATTAAGCTGTTTTCTTATTTGTGTCCTTCCCTGTTGATTCGGTTTAAATCGGTTGACATCAACACCAGAAATAGACCCTTTTCTAAAGACATACGACTTCTCAGGGTTTATAACTTTTTCAGTTATCAAAAAATCCCGTTGAGAAGGGCTATCCACAATATTGTGGGTAGAAAATAAGGCGATAAGCCGATCAAACTGTTTTAATAAAAATCGTTTGATGCCTGTTTTAGTTACCCAGACTTGCCCCGTAAAACTATGCACCCGCAACGGCACTCTAACAATCCAAGCCGCAAACATTGCCAATAATCCAGCTTTTGGTGTAACAGAATGTACCGATGCAAATCTTTTTTTATAAAAAATTTGTGTTAATTTAACCAATGAACACAAATCTGAAAATAGACTAATCTCGCGCGCAATTTCCATTGGTACAACTGTTGCCTTAATATCTAGCTCATTCAAAAAATTAGGGTTGTTTGTATTAACAATAACCGTCACATCGTAAATATCTGTCAATGCACGCAGATGATTCAATAAAAACGCACGCACTGCAAACTCTGCGGTAAGGACAAAGCAAATCTTTTTTTTAGATTCAAACATTAAAAATTAATCAGTTATTTTTATTAACAAAATTGACAAATTCAACAATATTTTTTGGGGAAACTTCTAAAAACTTTTCCTGTATTTTTTTATTTTTATTCGGCTTTAAAGTTATTTTCTTTACCAACTGAAGATAAGTGAAAAATAATATATTCAATACTAAATAAACTATTGAGTTAAATGACTCATGCTGTTGAAGTGCTTTTCTTCGCCTGACAGGCTCCATAGAGTTTTTTAAATTGAAAATGGTCCATGCATACGCCCACATACCGCTATAGTTGATTTTATAAGCTTCATAAAAATTGGGATATAAATCTCTGGCAACCAGAAATGTATCTAAAACAAAGCTCACTGTCTTTGGAAAGCCAGATGGAATACTTGTATGTATTTGATATTCACTTTGCTCATTAATAAATTTGTCTATTTCGGTCAATCCAGCATTTTTTTTCTTATTTTTTTTATTAAATGTAGTGCCAGAATTAGATTTTGGTGAATGCCCGTTTGCGGTAAGCGCCTCTCCAATGTTTATTGCATACTCGCGATAGACAGGTAGTGTAAACAGCATAAACTCATCAGGATTTGTTGTTTGATGATACTTTCCAGTTTCTTTTTTTATTTCATCAAAAACTTTTCTATGCGTTGCAGAGTGATAGGTATTTGGCATAGCAGAATTGAGAAGCAAGCCTTTTTGTAACATTCGCGCTAATTGCTTTCTAAGATTTATTTCAGTCGGCTCACAAACTTCTGCTACACGTTCTAATTGAGGCTCTTTGTTATCAGATGGCCATATATAGCCGTGTCTAGGCCATGTATATAAATCGCTGGGATGTGTATCAATAATATTACAAAACCTATCAATCGCGTTAGGCATTATCCCATCGTCATCCCCAATAATAATGATGTAATCGCCTTTTGCATGCGAAACCCCAAAATTAAAATTATCTGTCATTGATAATCTTTGCATGGTGTTCACATATTTTAACCTGGCATCATTAAAGCTATCGAACACTTTCTTAGTATGATCTTGACTAAAATTATCACTAACAATAACTTCATACTCTTGTAGCGCTTGATCCAATGCAGTTTTTATCGTGTATTCAAGTGTTTCAGCACGTTCACGAGTTGGAATAATGACACTTATTTTAATAAGGTTTGACATTAACTTTCTTTTCTATTCTGAGTTAATTAAATGTAAAGCCGACAATGATGATTAAAGTTGAAACTACTATTGGGCTGATAACGGCAACATACCACCGAGAAAGGATTTTAGGCAAACAGCGCAAATGAAGATAGAACATAGAGAAACTAAAGTAACCTATACTTAAAATCAACCAAGCACTAGCGGCACCCATCACGCCGTATTTTAGTGTGGCAATTGCTGTGATTGGCGTCATCGCTATTAGTGCAAAAATTGATACATTAATGCCATATCGCGTCCAACCGTAAGCCAAACTGAGCGCATATGGCACATACATTAAACTATGCACAGCATACCCAGCCATTAGCAAAGTAAAAGCTGGGGCAACATACATTACTCTATCTGCATTACCCAAATACAATGTTAAAAATTGATGATTAAATGCAATTAACAAACCTGCAATAGGCAAAACTACCCACGCAACTAATGCAGATGATTTAAGATATAAGTTTTTTAATGCATCAGTATCGTTAACGGCCACTAATTGCGTCATACGTGGCAAAACTGAGCGCGATATCAGTGCTGCCCCACCGCCTATTGTCATGGCAATATTAATGGCTACCGTGTAATAACCAAATTGCTCCAAAGTCACCAATTTGCTCAATATAATTTTATCTGTTTGCAAAATAAAAAATGTGAGCACACTGGTAATTGCCATACCCGCAGCAAAACGTTTGCAGGCATTGAATCTTTCTAAATTAAATCTAAGTTTGAATTTTTGTACTAAATTAAGCGTTAAGTCATCACTTTTAGCACCTACAGGCAGTGCTTTATATAACGCAATTGCCGTAATTAACAAACCTACAAAAGTTAATAATGTTTGGCTAAAAAAGTAAATTTGCACATTAGCAGACATTGTAATTAAGACAAACAGGCCAGCAATTGCACGTAAAGTATGGTTAAGTGCAAGTACGCTATTTGCCCTAACCATACGCTGCAAACCATTTAAACCGTTTATATAATAATTGGTTAAAAATTGTAAGGCGCATTGCACACCCATTAACCGCAGACAAGTACTAATAGTCTCTGTAGGTAAATTATTATTATTCAGCCAATGTTCAGCAACCCAAGGTGCACAAACATAAAAAATACTGACAATTAGTAATGCAATAACAAAATAAACACACTCCAATGTGGTCACTGTGCTGCGCATTAAAATTGCAGAATTTGGCAAAGCAGAAAGCCTTGCCAGCTCCCTTGATAATGCTGGCGACAAGCCCATATCTAGCATATTAAGTGCGGCTAAAAGCGTGATATAAATACCAATTAAGCCATACGCCTCAGGCCCTAAATATTTTAATAACAAGGGCACTAAGGCAAACTGTAAGATAACGACATAACCGTTACCTAAGAAGGTAGAAATAATGTTACGTTTTAGCAATAGATTAACAATTTAAGAAATTCTTTTTAAATAACCATCCGGCGCAACTGTGATTAATAGTTTATTTTGAATGGTTTTATCAATTTCAAATTCAGGATGAGTTTTTAAATATTCCCAAACTGCAGTTTTGGGGTTATCTCCCTTACCCCATGGTCTATCTGGAAACATATCGTCTGGCATATCCTCAACTACGGTATCAAATACAACGCAATAGCTATCTTTAGAAGTTAACGGTGCGTATGCTTCCAACTCTGCCAACACATGTTCGTGAGTATGATTTGAATCAAGACTAATCAATATGCGTTTATACTTTTTAGCATAATCAAATACTTGCTTGATAATTTCAGGTGCGATTGATGAGCCCTGAATCATATCGATACGATTTGACATGGGGTGTGCCTCAATAGCGGCTCGATTATGTTCTCTAATATCAATATCGACACCTAAAACACGGCGTTTAGGTGTTGCTGGATCAAGCGTTTCACCGTTTTCAATAGCTTCACAGTAATCCAGCATCGCCAATAAAGAAGCATTCATAATCAGCGAGCCGCCGTGTGCTATCCCTGTTTCGATAATAAGGTCTGGTTTAACTTCCCAGATAAGCTCTTGCATTGCTGCCATATCTTGTGGAAACTGAATAATGGGGCGACCCATCCAAGAAAAGTTATATGAATATCGATACTCGCAAGCACGATTAAATAAAGTCATCGCATCTTTTTGCAAAGATTCATCAGACGCCATCTGTTGGGCAAATTTTGGCTCAAGCATTTTCTAATTTCCTAATAATTTTGGCAGGATTGCCATAGACTAAAACATTTGCTGGGACATCTCTAGTTACCACAGAGCCAGCACCAATCGTTGAATTATCACCAATTGTCAAATTTGGCAGTATAGTGGCGCCTGCGCCAATAAATACATTTCTACCAACCGTTACACAACCACACAAAGCAACATTGGGGGCTAAATGCACCCCATCGTTTAATGTTGATTCATGGTCTACACTAGCTTTTGTGTTGACTATACAGGCGTTACCAATTGAAGCGCCTGCACCAATAAAAGCAAAAGCACAAATATGCGTGTTTTTACCGATGACCGCAGTGTCAGATACATGAGATTTAGGATGAATTAAACTAGGTGTTCTAAACCCATCAAGTTGAAACATTTTTAGATAATCAATTCTGTCTTGACCTCTATTGCCTCCAATTGCAGCAATTGCTGACACATTAAAATCCATATCAGAACTTTTGATTTCATTTACCCAACTAATATACCCTTCATATCCATTCAGTACTGCCAAATTGTTTATTGGAGAAATCAGAGAAGAATCTTTATCTACTAAAGCAACTACTTCACCACCATTTAGACGAATAATTTCGTCAAGAACTTTTGCATGTCCTTAAGCACCCCAAATTAAAAAATTTTCTTTACTTGATTTCATAACAGACTCTTTACCACTTCGACTACCCTATCCAATTCGGGTGTTGTTATGTCATGATAGCTAGGTAAGTTGATAGCACGATTCGGAATATCCCAAGCATTAGTGTTAGCTGAATTATCTGCAAACATGGGCAAACTGGATAATGGATAAAAGAATACCCTTGCATCAATATTTTCTGCAGAAAAAGCTTCTTGTAACTTCTCACGGGTGATGCCTATTGCTTTGTCAAACACAACCGTCGGCATCCAGTATCCGTTAATGGTATTGGCTTTTTCTGGGTTCATGGTAACGCCAGATAGTCCAGCAAGCTGTTTTTGATAATGGTTAAAAATATCGCGTTTGCGATTAACTAAGTCATTAATTCGCTCCATTTGACCGTATCCGATAGCTGCCTGAATATTCGACATTTTATATTTAAAGCCAACAGCATCTGGCCAGAACTGTTTAACTTGGCCTCTTGCCCTACCATGATTAGACAAAGTCAGTACTTTTTCGTAAACGTCTTTATCGTTTGTAATAAACATACCACCCTCACCAGTCGTGAGAGTCTTTGTGCCGTGAAATGAAAAACTGCCAAACTTACCTAAAGTACCAGCGTGTTTACCATGCCAATGAGAACCAATTGCCTCTGCTGCATCTTCAATAACTGGTAATCCGTATTTTTCACCAATTGCAAGCAACTTATCCATCTCACAAACGTTACCATAAATATGCACAGCTATAATGGCTTTGGTATGTGGCGTAATTGCGGCCTCAACCGCAGCTGGGTCTATACACCAAGTATCTTCCAAAACGTCTACAAACACAGGTTTAGCCCCTAGATAGGTAACAGGTGCTGCTGATGCAATCCAGTTGGTTTCAGCAAGTATTACTTCATCACCCGCCTCAACACTAATCGCAGATAAGCCCATATGAATTGCGCCAGTGCAACTAGAAGTCGCAATGGCAAACTTTGCACCTGTGTATTCCTTGAATTTTTCTTCAAACTTATTGATATATTCATAGCATTTTTCGCCCCAGCCATTTCTAGCAGCATCGGTTGCATAGCTAACTTCTAACTCAGTTATAGAAGGTTTAGTGTAATGAATTTTGGATTTCATGAAATCTCCAAGCTAGGTACGGCAGTCACAAACTCACCGCCCCACTCACGTATATATTTAAGTTGCTCAGTCACTTCATTGCGCAAGTTCCATGGCAAAATCAACACATAATCTGGTTTTTGTTGACGAATAATTGATTCATCAACAATGGAGATACGACTGCCGGGCAAATATTTACTTTGTTTTGCAGGGTTAAGGTCTACCACTGCCGATAATAAATCTGGTCGCACACCTGCATAATTTAACAAGGTATTGCCTTTGGCCGCAGCGCCGTAGCCAATTACTTTTTTGCCTTCACGTTTAGCCTCAATTAAAAATGCAATTAAATCATGCTTAATAAGATTTGCACGCTGTTGTAAGTCTACATAATAGGCTTCTGTCTTTATACCAGCTGCCAGCTCTGTTGCTAAAAGAGCATCTACTGCAGCAGTAATTTTATGCTGACCTTGGTCTTTTCTTTGTGCAAACACTCGCAAACTGCCACCATGTGTGCTGATTTCTTGCACATCAAATATTTGTAATCCATTTTGGTTAAATATTTGGTTCACTGCTGTTAATGATAAATAAGAAAAATGTTCATGATAAACAGTGTCAAATTGAGAATGTTTGATTAATTGCATCAAATGCGGAAACTCAAACGTTGCAACGCCATTGGGTTTAAGTAAATGCGCAAATCCTGCAACAAAATCATTAATATCTGGCACATGGGCAAGCACATTATTTGCAGCTGTTAAATCTGCTTGTCTACCTTGCGCAACAAGATTTTTGGCAAGTTCTACACCAAAAAATGCTTCTACAATTTCTATCCCTTTTTCTCTTGCAGCCATTGCAGTGCTCGCTGTAGGTTCTATACCTAAGCATGGAATGCCGTCAGCTTTAACATACTGCAATAAATAGCCATCGTTAGCGGCGATTTCTATCACATAAGATTTTTTATTTAAGTTAAATCGATTCACCATGTCGGTTACGTACTGTTTGGCATGAACTAGCCATGAGCTTGAAAAAGAGCTGAAATAGGCATAATCCGCATCAAACAACTCTTCTGCACCCGCATAATCTTCCGTCTGAGCCAACCAACATTGATTACAGACAAGCACTTTAAGCGGAAACCATTTTTCTGGCGCCTTGAGGGTTTTCTCGGTCAAATACGCATTTGATGGCGGCGCGCTACCTAAATCAATCAATGGCAAATGTAGCTCAGTGCCACAGTGTCGGCATTTCATACAACAATTCCTTCAAAATCCAATTTAATCATGGGGTGCAAACGATCTCTTTCAGAAATCTCGGTAATAGTTAACGGCCATGCAATGGCAAGTTTTGAGTCGTTAACGTTCAATGCGGCTTCGGCTTCTTTTACATAGGGTGCTGAATGTAAATAAATTAACTCACAATCTTCTGTGAGCGTTTGAAAGCCGTGTGCAAAACCTTCCGGTATTAATAGACTGCGTTGATTATGTTCGCTCAGCACTTCACCATGCCATTGTAAAAATGTTGGCGAATTTTTACGTAAATCTACCGCCACATCAAATACCTCACCTTTAAGGCAACTAACCAACTTAATTTCAGCATAAGGCGGTTTTTGATAA